>JAOPXF010000027.1 GCA_025965295.1 Nocardioides sp. | reverse complement strand
GCCGTCAGCGGCGTCGACCTGCGCACCTGGACGGGCAACAAGCTGGTCATCGGGGCCTATGCGACCGGCCACGAGCGCAACGGCTGGGTCTACGTCACCGACCACGGCTGGCTGAAGGTCGGCGGCTCGTCCGCGACCGCCCACACGGCGCTCTTCGTCGACCTGCTCACCGCGAAGGCCCAGAACGCCTACGTGAGCGCGTACGTCGACGACGGCCGGATCAGCCAGGTCTACGCCTACTGACGCCCGGCGTCAGACCACCCACCACCAGAACCCAGACCAAGGAGCACCACCATGAGCACGAGAACCAGCAACCGTCCCAAGGCCAGCCGGGCCACGGCACCCGCCTCGGACACCGTGGCCGCCCCCTCCACCGGCACCCCGCACGAGCTGACGAGCGAGGAGCTCGAGCTGCTCGCGTCCGGTGGCGGCAGCACCGGCACCGCCACCTCCGGCGGTGCGGCACCCACCCCGGTGATGGCGCCGCCCGGCACCACCGCCGGTGCCGCGGCCGTGACCGCCGGCCTCGCGATCAGCGGCCAGCGCGTCAACGTCCTGTGGTCCGACGAGGCCAACCGCAACGCCTGGGCCCACCTCGAGACCGCGGGCTGGAAGAAGCTCAGCCCGCTGACCGACAGCGGCGCCACGGTGATGACGCTGCTCGCCGCCCACGCGCGGGCGACCGGCCACGCGCCGTACGCCACCGAGGACCCGGCCGGCACCCTGGCGAGCATGTACGTCTGGTGACCCGGTGCGTCACGAGCTGAACGAGCCGGCCTCCGGCGCTGTCGCCCGCCTGCGGGTGGGCGACACGCTGGAGGTCCGGCTGCGCCAGATCGGCGGGACCGGCTACCTGTGGCACGTCCACGCGTTGCCGGACTTCCTGCGCCTGGACGCGGACGACTTCTCCGGTCCGGGTACGTCGGCGGCCGGCGCCGCGGGTCAGCGGCGCTTCGTGCTGGCCGCCGTCGCCGAGGGTGACGGGGCGGTCGAGCTGCGGCTGGCCCGGCCGTGGGAGGACCACGTCGAGGACCTGCGGGTGCTGGCGGTCACGGTCACTGCCTGAGCGCCCGGCGGTTCAGAGCCGCTCGCGCAGCCAGGCGAAGTCGGCCCGGTGCTCGGCGGCGCCACCGGGCGTCTCGCACACGACGGGGGCACCGGCGTCGCGGACCACCGCGGCCAGCAGGTCGGGGTCGATCCGGCCGGCGCCGAAGTTGGCGTGCCGGTCGGCGCCGGAGTCGAAGTCGTCGCGGCTGTCGTTGCAGTGCACCAGGTCGATCCGGCCGGTGAGCTTCAGGACGACCTCGACGACCGTCTCCAGGGCGTTGCCGCCGGCGTGCGCGTGGCAGGTGTCCAGGCAGAAGCCGACCCGGTCGGCCTGCTCGGTGGCGGCGATCGCGTCCCAGACCCGGCCGATCCGCTCGAGGTAGCGGGTCATGGCGTTCTCCCCGCCGGCGGTGTTCTCGATGAGCAGCGGCAGCTTGAGGTCGGTGGCGTCGATCGCCTTGCGCCAGTTGTCGAAGCCCTTCTCGGGGTCATCGTCCTTGCTCACGTGGCCGCCGTGCACGATCAGGCCCTTGGCGCCGATCGAGGCCGCCGCGTCGACGTGCTGCTGCAGCAGCTTGCGGCTGGGGATGCGGATCCGGTTGTTCGTGGTGGCGACGTTCACGATGTACGGCGCGTGCACGTAGAGGTCGATGCCCGCAGCCTCGGCGTCCGCCCGGAGTGCCTCGGCGCCGCCGGCGTACGCGAACTCGGGTCCCTTGTAGCCCTGCGGGTCGCCGAGGAAGAACTGCACCAGCGGGGCGTTGCGCGCCTTCGCCTCCGCGAGGGGGTCGGCCTGGTCGACGTGCGCTCCGATGGCGATGCTCTGGCTCATCCGGTCATCCTAGGAAGCCCCGGTGAAGCACCGTCGCAGCACGTCGAAGTCGGCGTTGCCGCCGGTGTGGACGACCCCGACCCGCCGGCCCGCGACGGCGTCCCGCTCGGCGAGCAGCCCGGCCAGCGCCAGGGATCCCGCGGGCTCGGCGAGGTTGTGCGTCGCCCGGAACATCAGCGCCATCGCCCGCTCGGCCTGCTCCTCGCTGACCCGGACGAAGCGGGCCGCGCCGCGGGCGATGACGGCCACGGCGCCGGGGTGCGGCGTACGGCATGCCACCCCGTCGACGAAGGTGTCGGCCGCCGGGGTCGACACGGGCTCGCCGGCCGCGAAGGACAGGGCGTACGCCGGCGCCCGCTCGGCCACCACGCCGACGACCTCGGTCGCGCGGCCGATCAGGTCCCGGACCCAGATGTTGGCGCAGATCCCGCTGCCCATCCCCACGGGTACGTAGACGACGTCGAGGTCGGGCACGTCCTCGTGCAGCTCGACGGCGTACGTCGCGACGCCCTCGACCAGCCACGGGTGGAACGGCGGCACGGCGACCAGGCCGCGCTCCACGGCCAGCAGGGCGGAGTGCTCGAGCGCCTCCTGGAAGTCGGCACCGTGCACGACCACCTCGGCGCCGAACGCCTCGGTGGCGGCGTTCTTGTCGGGCGAGTTGCCCTCGGGCACCACGATCGTGACCGGCACCCCGTGGGCCCGGCCGGCGAAGGCCAGGCTCTGGCTGT
>JAOPXF010000119.1 GCA_025965295.1 Nocardioides sp. | reverse complement strand
CACGGGGGTTCGCACCCAGACATGACGGTGTTCAAGACCGCTTCCTCTGCCGGTTGGGAGACGGGGGCTGAGCTGGTGATGGACCTACAACTAGGTCTGGCGAGCGTAGACGGCGTGGGCGCCGGACACGCGGTCGAGGAACAACAGCCCGGCGCAGTGGTCGATCTCGTGCTGCAGCGCGCGGGCCTCGAAGGCGCTGGCGGTGAGCTCGACGGGCTCGCCGGTGCCGGGCAGGACGCCGCGGACCACCAGCCGCGAGGCCCGCTTCACGTCGCCGGTGAGGTCGGGGACGCTCATGCACCCCTCGCGTGCCTTCTCGTTCCGGCTGGACTCCACGACCTCAGCGTTGCACAACACGAACGTCCCGTGGTGGCCCTTGGTCTTCGGGTGCGCCGAGACGTCGACGCAGAACATCCGGCACCCCACGCCGACCTGGGGAGCCGCGAGGCCCACGCAGCCCGGGCTGACCCGCATCGTGGCGACCAGGTCGGCCGCCAGCTGGACCATCGCGGGGCGGGTCGGGTCGATCTCGCCGCCGGCCGACGAGAGCACGACGTCGGGGGCGCGCACCACGTCGAGGACCCGGCCGGGCACGCCGAGCTCCGCCTCCGACCAGGCCGTGACCCGGTCGTCCGCCTCGCTCACAGCTCGTCGGCCTCCACCGCGCGCAGCGTCGCTCCGACGCCGAGCGTGGTCGCGACGGCCTGGATGGCGCCGTCGACGGCCGTGGTGTCGGTGCCGGCGGGCAGGTCGATCTCGGCGACCAGCAGGTAGAGGTCGCCGGCCAGCCGGGTGGTGAGGTCGGTGATGTTGCCGCCGACCCGGGCCACCTCCTCGACGATCGAGGAGACGATGCCGGGCCGGTCACCCCCGTGCACGGTGAGCACCCACGACGTACCGCCCGTCGCGCCCGGCTGCTCGACCGGCACCTCGCGCACGGTCACCGTGAGCGTTCCGTCGGCGGTGAGCGGGGTGAGCGCGGCGCCGATCTCGGCGTCCGTGGCGTCGCCCGCGCACACGAGCGTCATCGCGAAGTGGCCGCGCAGCAACGTCATCGTGGAGTCCTCGAGGTTGAGGCCCAACTCGGCCAGCCGACCGGTGGTCTCGGCGATGATGCCGGGGCGGTCGTGGCCGAGGACGGTGATGGCATGGAGGGTCACCGGGCCAGTATCCCAGCGCCGGCTCAGCGGCCCTCGCGCGCCGCCCGCCCGAGCACGTCGTCGAGCATCGGCTCGGTCAGCTTGCCGGTGAAGGTGTTCTGCTGGCTGGGGTGGTAGCTGCCCAGGAGGAGTACGTCGTGCTCCGGCCCCGCGAGCACCGCCTCGGCTCCGTGCCCGAAGCGCGGCTTCGGCCGCGGCACCTCCCAGCCGAGCGCACGGAACGACCGGAGCGCGGCGTCCCAGCCGTAGGCGCCGAGCGCCACCACGACCCGCACCGAACCGACCACCAGGGCGAGCTCGGCGTCGATCCAGGGCGCGCAGGTGTCCCGCTCCTCCGTGGTCGGCTTGTTGTCGGGAGGCGCGCACCGGACGGCCGCGACCATCCGGGTGTCGATCAGCTGCTGGCCGTCGGCCGCGTGGATGCTCGTCGGCTGCGTGGCGAGGCCGACCCGGTGCAGGCTCGCGAAGAGCCAGTCACCGGAGCGGTCGCCGGTGAAGATCCGGCCCGTCCGGTTGCCACCGTGGGCAGCGGGTGCCAGGCCGACGACCAGGACGCGCGGGGTCGGCGACCCCCAGCCCGCGATCGGGCGGCCCCAGTAGGGCTCCCCGGCGTACGACGCCCGCTTGTGCCGCGCGACGTCCTCGCGCCAGGTGACCAGGCGCGGGCAGGCGCGGCACACCGAGATCGCGGCGCCCAGACGCTCGAGCTCGGTGTCCGGCGAGTCGGCCGGGTCGCCCGGCCAGCCGGTCGCGGGCGGGACCGGCGAGGGGAACAGCTGCCCGGTCGCCGGGTGCGGGAGGAGCTCGCTCACCGGCTCATGCTCCCGCACGCCGATCGACCGTTCGGCGCGGGTCAGCCGTTCTGCCGCGCGCTCTCGGCCGTCAGCGTCGGCTCGGCCACGTGCGCGCCGCCGTCCGACCCGTTGCCGCGGACCTTGTCGGACACGGTCGAGGCCACGGCGGACGCGGTCTCCTTGGCCTTCTCGGCGGCGGCGTCCTTGACGACGGCGGCCTGCTCGGCCACGACGTCCTGGGCCTGCCGCTTCGCCGACTGGACGCGCGGGTTGCGGGCCACGGTGCGGGCGCCGGCGACGATCTGCTCGTAGCGACCGCGCCCGGCACGGGCGCCGAGGACGTAGCCGACACCGGCGGCGGTGAGGAGGGAAAGCTTGCTCATGGTGGTGCTCCTTCGTGGGAGTTCGGGTGGGGTCGTGCGGGTCAGCGGGCGCGGCGCCAGACGAGGACGCCCAGGAGGACGACCACGGCAGCGGCAGCGGCGACCAGCTCGGGGCGCGGCTTGCCGGACGCGGTGGTCGCCCGGTCCTGGAGCTCGGCCGCCTTGTCCTGTGCCCGGGCCTTCACGTCGAGCTTGGCCTGGAGCTGGGAGACGGTCGCGGCGAGCTCGTCGCGCTGGCGCTCGATGTCAGCCTCGATCTGCTCGGGCGTGGTTCCGTTGGTGCTCATGCGTGGCCTCCCTTGAGGGTGTCGACGTCCTCGCGGACGTTGGCGATGGCGCGCTCGGGAGCCGCCGGGGTCGCGGCGGAGACCTCCTTCTTGCCGATCAGGGCGGCGACGCCAGCACCGGCGAAGAGGACGACGGCGACAATGAGCGCGGCCAGCCAGGCGGGCATCGCCAGGTCGAGCGCGAGGATCGCGGTCGTGATCAGGGTCCCGAGCCCGAAGAGGGCGAGCAGGCCGGCCGCACTGAACAGCCCGACCCCGATGCCGGCCTTCTTGCCCTTCTCGGCCAGCTCGACCTGGGCGAGCCGGAGCTCGCT
>JAOPXF010000516.1 GCA_025965295.1 Nocardioides sp. | reverse complement strand
CCGGGATAGGCCTTGGTGACCTTTTCGAAGCGAATCACTGGATCGAGGGTAGCCGAGGTCCCCGAGCCGCCGGGACACCGCGCCGTACCTCCCCAGGTCGTAGGTTGACCCCCATGCCCGCCGTACGTCGATCGCCGCGCCGCGCGCAGCTCGCGGCGCTCCCGGTCGTGCTGACCCTGGGGCTCGGTGGTCTTGCGGGGTGCCAGGGGGACCCGCCCCACGAGCCGGCCACCGTCCCGTCGGCATCGAGCACGCCGCTGGCGTCGGTCGACACCAATGCGCTCACCGTGCCGCGGGCGGACTTCTGCGGACTGGTCGCGCCGGCGCAGGCGCGGGAGGCACTCGGTGCCGAGGTCGCGTCGTCGACGTCGTACGCCAACGGCGACCCGGCCCGGCTGGCCCCCGGGGTCAGGGACGTCGCGCACGAGTTCGGCTGCACCTGGACCGCGGCCGACGGAGCCGTGGCCAGGGCCTGGGTCTTCGCTCCCCCGGTCACCCGGGCCAGGGCGAACGCCCTACGCCGCGACGAGCTGCGGCCCGGGTGCACGCGGGCGAAGGGTCCGGCGTACGGCGCACCGTCGGTCGCCACCCGGTGCTCGGGCCACGGGCGCGAGGGCACCGAGCTGGGCTACTTCGGCCTCTTCGGCGACGCCTGGCTCAGCTGCACGCTCACCCTGCCGCCCGGGGCCGACTGGAGGGGCCAGCCGGAGCGTGCCGACCGCTGGTGCGCCGCCGTGCTGCTCGCCGCCGCGGCGGGCTGACCCTCCGCCTGATGAGCGGGCCGCTGCCGCCGCAAGCGGGACAGGGCCCGGCGCCGCAGAACGGAGGATTGGGACCGGCCCGGAGGGGGAAAAGACCACCTATGAGCTCGTCCGACGTCGAGGTGCACCCCGGCGACCTCCAGCAGATCGTGGACCTCCTGGACACGACAGGACAGACACTGTTCGACCGGGCTCCCGACCTCGACCAGGCCCCCGACGCCGGGGCGTCCTCCGGTGAAGTCGCCGAAGCCCTCGCGAGCCTGGCGAGCGCCGTGGCCGGGCTGGCACAGCACCTCGGGTCGCTGTCGAGCTCGACCAGCGCCACCCTCACCGACTTCACGGGCACCGACCAGGCGGTCTCGGGTGCCATGCGGCAGCGCGAGGGGCTGCTGGGGCCATGAGCGACGTGCTCGACACCGAGGTGTACGGCGATCCCGCCGCCTGCGCCGGCGCGGCCGACCAGGCTGCCACGGTCCGCTCCGCCGTCGAGAACGCGGAGTCCGGGGTGGCCAGGGCCCGCTCGCTCGCCGGCTCCTGGCGCGGCCAGGCGGGCGCCGCCTTCGAAGCCCGGATGGACGCCACCGACCGCGACCTGCGCGACCTGGCCGACCGGATCGAGGCGATCGAGAAGGCCCTCAACGACTTCTCCGGCGAGTTGGCCGTGGTCGAGACCCGGATGGCGAACGCCCGCGGCGTCGCGGCCGCCGGCGGTGTCTCGGTGAACGGCACCCAGGTGCTGCGCCCGGAGACCCCGGACGCGCTGAGCGCGGCGGAGGTGGCCGCACACAACCGCAAGGTCGACGCCTGGAACGAGGCGGTGGAGATCGCGCAGTCCGCCCGCACCAAGGAGCAGGAGGCCCACAGGAACCTCGGCGACGGGATCGCCCGGTCGACCGGCAACGGCTTCGTCGAGAAGCTCATGGAGCGCCTGGGCTTTGCTCCTCCGGACTTCGCCGACCCCGTGGACATCGGGGGCTGGCTGTTCGGGTTGGGTGGTCTCGCGGCTGGCGCCGGGATCCGCTGGAAGGTCAGCGGTCGGTACGGCGTCTTCCAGCCGCGCAACAACGGATCCTTCGGGACCGCGCGCGGCCTGAGCTTCTGGCAGCGGGCCCGGGCCGCGGGACGCAGCGACAGCTGGCACGCCAAGTCCTACCAGGCGGCGACCCGCAACCGCTGGGCCACCGCGGGCAAGTACGCCAGCCGCGCGGGCACCGCGGTGACCGCGCTCACGGCCGGCTGGGACCAGTGGCAGGCGGATGCCGACGACCCGTCGCTGGACACCACGGAGCGGGCCACCCGGGCGACCACGATGGGGGCCACCACGGCCGCAGGCGCCTGGGCCGGCGCGCAGGGAGGGGCCTGGGCCGGAGGAGCGATCGGCACGGCGATCTGCCCCGGAGTCGGGACGGTCGTGGGCGGCGTCGTCGGCGGTGTGGTGGGTGGCGCCGTCGGCGGGTTCGCGGGCAGCGAGCTCGGGCAGGCCGTGCTGGACCCGGTCGGCGACGCGGCGGACGCTGCCGTGGACTGGGCCGGAGGTGCCGCGGACGACGTGGGCGACGCCCTCTCCGACGTCGGAGACGCCGTCTCCTTCTGGGACTGACCGAGATGGCCTCCGTCGTGATGGTGCTGGGTGGCCTCGCGCTGCTCGCCTGGAACACCTGGCAACGGCTGGGCCGGTCGCGGTCGGCCCGCGCCTGGGCCGGTCCGCGCACCACGGCGTTCGCCCGCCGCAACGTGCTGGTCCTCTGGCCCCTGATCGGGGTCGCCCTCCTGCTGGCCGGCGCCCTCGTCCTCGCGCGCGGCTCGTCGGCCGCCACCCCGCTCGGGCTCCTCCTCCTCGCCGCGCTCGTGCTCTGGCTCGCGTACGCCGTCCTGCCGCTCCCGGTGCCCGGCTGGCTGGAGCCGCGGTGGTACCGCCCCCTGCACGTGGCGGCCTCGCGCCGCGGCGACCGTCATGAGTGAGGCACCCTCCCCCGCCCCGGCGGCCCCCGGGACCTGGGAGACGGTGACACCCCCGGGCCCGGACATCACCTGGGTGGCCCGCGAACCCGTCGACCCGACCGACCCGGGCCGCTTCCGGGCCAATCTCGTGCTGACCGCCGTGACCACCGCCGGGATCTCCTTCCGGGACTGGCAGGCCGGCACCGACGAGCTGCTCCCCCGGGTCCTCGACGACTACCTGCTGGTCGACCTCGAACGCCTGGAGATCGGCGGTCGTTCCGGCGGCCGCCGACTGGCCCACCACGCCGGACCGGGAGGCGAGGCGCTGACGATGGAGCAGTGGTTCGTGCTGGTCGACGACGTCGGGCACACCCTCACCGCCACCGTCGACACCTGGCGCTATGACGAGCTCGCCGACGTCTGTGCCGAGGTGGCCCAACAGTGGCGACCCGGCGCCGGCTCGGAAGGCGCGAGCGGGGAGTCCGCCGATGCTCGTTGACCTCGACGGCGAGAGTCGCTCCGTGCGCCTCGACGACGACGGCCTGGCGAGCCTCCTCGCCGCCGCGGCCGATCGCCGGGGCGCCACCCATCCCGACCTCGAGCTCGCCCTCGCCTCCGGAGCGCTCGACGCCGCCCTCGGGGCGCTCGCGGCGCCCGTGGTCAGGCTGAGCCTGGTCGTGGCCGGGTCCACCGTCCGGCTCGAGCACCGCGGCTGGCTCGGCCCGGACACCCTCGCGCTGCTGCTCGGCGTACGCCCCGGTCTCCATCAGCTGATGACCCTCGACCCGGCGTTCCTCACCGCGTCCCTGGTCCGGCTCACCCGGATGCGGCCTCGGCGCCACGAGCGGCCGATCGCGGCGGACCCCGACACGGACCCGGACACGGACCGGCTCGGCGACCTCGTGGCCGAGGATCCGGAGGTCCGTGGCGCCGGCCTGGCGCGGGTCGGCGCCGACCACGCGTGGGACCTGAGACTCGCCTGGGACGGAGGCGGACGTCACCTGCGCGCCGTCGACGGCGCCGACGGCATCCGCCTGGCCGACCCGGTCACGGGCACCCTGCGGCCGGCGTCGAACACGTTCGTCTACCGCGTGCTGTCGACCGTGCTGCCGAGTGACGACGAGCTGGCGGCAGGATCAGCGATCGCGGCGCCACTCCACGGCTGAGGGCTCGACGCCGAGCACCTCGAGTGCACCCGACCCCAGCGACGCCATCGCCGCGTTGTCGGCGCGGGGCAGCACTCGCCAGTAGTTCGGGTACGACGGCTGGCTGCCGCTGTCGTCCGGGTCGCCCGGGGCGAGCCAACCAAGCGCCCGGATCCGCTGGTGCTGCTCCGGGGTCACCTGCCAGTCGCCCCCGAAGAGGGCTGCGCCGACGCACTCGCCGTACAACCACTCCCCATCGTCGCGGAACTGCACGTAGCGCACCGGAGGCGGGGTCGGCTTCCTGCACAGCAGCCCGCGCGGCCTCTCGGGCGACGGCGGCGGCTCCCCCACGATCAGGAAGTCGTCCTTGACGAGCTCGCCGAGGACCCGCTCGAGCCGGTCGCGCAGCTCCTCGAAGGTCCCGACGGGGCTGTCCACGACGTCCCCGGTCAGTTGGACTCGGCCTGGTCGGCGCCCCGGCGCCAGCGGATGCCGGCCTCGAGGAAGCCGTCGAGGTCGCCGTCGAAGACCGCGGTCGGGTTGCCGACCTCGTAGCCGGTGCGCAGGTCCTTGACGACCTGGTAGGGGTTCAGCACGTAGTTGCGCATCTGGTCGCCCCACGACGCTTGGACGTCGCCGCGCAGCCCGTCGAGGTGGGCCTTCTCCTCGGCCTTCTTGAGCGCGAGCAGCTTGGCCTTGAGCACGACCATGGCGCTGGCCTTGTTCTGGAGCTGGCTCTTCTCGTTCTGGCAGGAGACGACCGTGCCGGTCGGGATGTGCGTGAGCCGGACCGCGGAGTCGGTGGTGTTGACCGACTGGCCGCCGGGGCCGCCGGAGCGGTAGACATCGACCCGGATCTCCTCGTCGGGCACGTCGATCTCGTCGGTCTGCTCCAGCACCGGGACCACCTCGACCGCGGCGAAGCTGGTCTGGCGGCGACCCTGGTTGTCGAACGGGCTGATCCGCACCAGCCGGTGGGTGCCGGCCTCGACCGACAGCGTGCCGTAGGCGTACGGCGCGTGGACCGCGAAGGTGGCCGACTTCAGCCCGGCCTCCTCGGCGTACGACGTCTCGTAGACCTCGACGGGGTACTTGTGCTGCTCAGCCCACCGGACGTACATCCGCATCAAGGTCTCGGCGAAGTCGGCGGCGTCGACGCCACCGGCGCCCGCGCGGATCGAGATCAGCGCCTCGCGGGCGTCGTACTCGCCGTTGAGCAGCGTGCGGACCTCGAGGACCTCGACGGACTTCTTGATCCGGGCCAGCTCACGCTCGGCGTCGGCGAGCGCCTCGGCGTCGCCCTCCTCCTGTCCGAGCTCGACCATGATCGCCAGGTCCTCGATGCGCGCGGCGAGACCCTCGAACCGGTCGACCTCGCCCTGGAGGGCGGAGAGCCGACCGGTCACCCGGGTCGCGTTCGCCTGGTCGTCCCACAGGTCGGGGGCGGCCACCTGCTCGCCGAGGTCGGCGATCTCCTTGCGCATCTCACCGATGTCGAGCACCTGCTCGATGGTGAACATGGTCGCCTGGAGCGCCTTGATCTCTTGGTCGTAGTCCGTGCCTGCCACAAGAGTCGAGACTACCGGCTCGCCGGGAGGCTCAGAAACTGCAGAGCACCCGGGGAGAGCCCACCGCCGGACGCGGGTGCTCGGTGGTCAGCGACTGGAACTGGAACGCCAGCCGGAAGACGCCGCGGATGTCGATCGTCCTCGCCTGGGACTCGAGCAGCGCGAAGGTGCCGGTGTAGAGCTGGGTCCCGTCGCCGACCACGTCGATCTTGGCCGAGGAGCCGGTGTCGGCGTCGTCGGACATGCCGTACGTCGCCTTCAGCGTCGTGCACTGGCGCTCGAGGTTGTAGTCGATGAAGCCGGTCGGGTCCTCGTCGTTGTCGTACACGTAGCCGACGAGCGACTTCGGGAACTCGACGGTGTTGATGTCCACGGTCCGCGCCTGGTACATCGAGTCGCTGGCGCGCTCCTGCAGGTCGTAGACGTCGTGCCACTGGTAGACGCCGACGGCGATCGGCTTGCTGATGCCCTTGCGGTGCTTGTTGCTCGCGGCCTTGACGACGCGATACTTGCGCGCGTTCATCGTCGTGGGCTTGTCGGAGACCTGGTAGCGACCACTCTTCTTGATGGTGGCGGTCTTCTGGTCCTTCCAGGGGTTGTCGTCGATCTTCTGCTGGAGCAGGACGGTCTTGCCGGCCGCCGCGGGCGAGACCTTGCCCTTGATCGTGACCTTCTGGCCGAGCACCAGCTCGGCCCGATCGGCCTTGGCGGTGACCGTGTAGGGCTTGCCCGCCTTGTTCGCCTGCCGCGGTGCGTGACCCTCGGCCGCGGCACCCGACCCGGCGGTGAGGACGGTGGCTCCCAGGGCCGCCGCGACGGCGACGGACAGCAGGACTCGTGACTGGTGCATGACTTTTCCCTTGTTCGAACGGTTGCTTGTCCAGTCCGATGCCGGTTCCGGTCGGAAAGTTCGCGCGGGGTCCGCGTCGCGCGTCACACTGCTGGCATGGCCGATGGCACGAAGGACGACCCCTGGCAGCTGACGAC
>JAOPXF010000513.1 GCA_025965295.1 Nocardioides sp. | reverse complement strand
GGAACGCCGTCATCGCCTCGCGGGCGGCGTCGGAGGCGAACAGCTCGGCGCTGAGCGCCGCCATCTCGTCGCCGTGGGCGTCGATCCTCGCCACCAGGTCACGGTTGAGGATCCGCTTCGACTCCCGCAGCCCCTGGGGGGCACCGGTGGCGAGCGACGCGCAGACCCTCGCCACCTCGGCGTCGAGGTCGTCGCCCGGGACGGCCTTCGTCACCAGGCCGTACGACGCCGCCTCGGCGCCGCTGAACACCTCACCGCCGAGCGTCGTGAGCGCGGCGGCCCGCGGGTTCATCCGGTGGTGGACGGTGAGCGAGATGATCGCCGCCGCCAGGCCGAGCTTGACCTCGGTGAGCGCGAACGTGGCGTCCTCGGCCGCGATCGCGATGTCCGCGGCGGCGACGATGCCGATGCCGCCGGCGCGGACCGCACCGTGCAGCCGGACCACGACCGGCTTGGCCATGGTCGCGATCAGTCGCTGGAGGTCCACGATCCGCCGCGCGCCGACCTCCATGCCCTCGGACGTGGCCTCGGCCAGGTCGGCGCCCGAGCAGAAGACCCGGCCCTCGGCACGGACCAGCACCACCCGCACCGCCTCGTCGGCCTCGGCGGCCTCGAGGCGGGCGAACAGCTCGGTGACCAGCTGGCGCGACAGCGCGTTCCGGTTGTGCTGCGAGTCGAGCGTGATCGTGGCGACGGCGTCGGACACTGTGTAGTGCACGAGCTCGGCGGGTGCGTCGGACATGCGCGTCATCCTGCCGCACCCGGGAAGAGTTCCAGGAAAATAGTTCCCGTCCGGCCCCATCCGCCGGCGGCTCGGCACCGAACCACTCCTCGCCAACCGGATTCGGACAGGGAAGGATCGACCACGTGACCCAGCTCCGACCCGTCGCATCGGGTGCTCCCGACGAGGGCGGGCCCGACACAGCACCCGAGCTGGGCCAGCTCCTCAAGCGCGCCGGCCGCGGGGACGAGTCCGCCTTCGCCGAGCTGTACGACGCCACCTCCAAGCGGGTCTTCGGTCTCGCGCTCCGGGTCGTCCGCGACCCGGCCCAGGCGGAGGAGGTGTGCCAGGAGGCCTACCTCGAGATCTGGCGGACCTCCACCCGCTTCGACGAGGACAAGGGCAGCGCGCTCTCGTGGATCTTCACGCTCGTCCACCGCAAGGCGGTCGACCGGGTCCGGTCGGCGGAGGCATCCACCCGCCGCGACACGACGTACCACCACACCAACCAGCCGGTCGAGCACGACTCGACCGCGGAGGCCGTCCAGTCCTCGTTCGAGGCCCGCCGGGTCCGGGGCGCGCTGGACACCCTGACCGCCGTCCAGCGCGAGGCCCTCGAGCTGGCGTACTTCGGCGGCTACACGCACACAGAGGTGGCGACCATGCTGGATCTGCCGGTCGGCACCGCCAAGACCCGAATACGAGACGGCCTGATCCGCCTTCGAGACGCGATGGGAGTAGGCGCATGAGCACCAGCGACATCCACGCCCTGTCGGGCGCCTATGCCGTCGACGCACTCGACGACATCGAGCGCGCGCAGTTCACCCGGCACCTGGCGCAGTGCGCCGAGTGCCAGGCCGAGGTGGCCGGCCTCCGCGAGGCGGCCCACCTGCTGACCGAGACCACGGCGACCGAGCCGTCCGCCGGGCTCCGGGACCGCCTGCTCGCCGAGATCAAGACCGTGCGACCGCTGCCGCCCCTCGCGGCCGAGCCCGCCGAGCCCGCCGAGTCGTCCGTGCCGGTCGAGTCGTCCGTGCCGGTCGAGGCCCGTCGTCCCGATCGGCGCCTGCTGCGCGGCCTGGTGGCCGCCGCGGCCGCGGTGGCCGTCCTCGGCACCGGCGGAGTCCTCTGGCACCCCTGGTCCGACGACTCGTCGCAGGGCCAGCTGCCCAGCGCCACCGAGCGGGTGCTCGAGGCTCCCGACGCGGAGCGGGTGACCCAGCGGCTCGACGGCGGGGTGGAGGCCACCCTGGTGCGGTCGAAGTCGATGAACCAGGCCGTCCTGCTCACCAAGAACATGCCCGCGCCCCCGTCCGGCAAGGTCTACGAGCTGTGGCTCGAGGACGCCGAGGAGGGCATGGTGCCCGCCGGGCTGATGCCCGACGGCGCCAGCACCGTCCTGCTCTCCGGTGACGCCGCCGACGCCATCGGCGCCGGGATCACGGTCGAGCCCCAGGGCGGCTCCGACGTGCCGACCTCCGACCCGGTGATGCTCTTCACCTTCGAGAACGCCTGAGATGACGGCCACCACGACCTCTCGGGTCGCGGTCATCGGCTCCGGCGTCGCCGGACTCACCGCGGCCTACGTCGCCTCGCGCACGGCGGACGTCACCCTCTACGAGGCCGACGACCGCCTCGGCGGGCACGCCGACACGCACCTCGTCGAGGAGACGACAGCTGACGGCGGCAGCCGCACGCACGCCATCGACACCGGCTTCATCGTGCACAACCAGCGCACCTACCCGGTGCTGCTGCGCCTCTTCGCCGAGCTCGGGGTCGAGACCCAGCAGTCCGAGATGTCGATGTCGATCCGCGACGACGGCACCGGCCTGGAGTGGGCCGGCGCCCTCGGCCGGCGCGGGCTGTTCCCGACCCGCGACAACCTGACCCGACCGGCGTACCTCCGGATGCTCACGGAGATCCCGCGCTTCCACCGGCGGGCGCGGGCGCTGCTGGCCGCCGAGGACAGCTCCACCACCGAGGACGCCACCCTCCGCGAGTTCCTCGCGGCGGGCCGCTTCTCGGCGTACTTCACGCGGCACTTCATGGAGCCCGTCGTCGCGGCCGTCTGGTCGTGCGACCCCGAGGTGGCGCTGGACTACCCGGCGCGCTACCTCTTCACGTTCCTCCAGCACCACGGGATGCTCGGCATCTTCGGCTCGCCGACGTGGCGCACGGTCGCCGGCGGCTCCCACGAGTACGTCGGCCGGGTGGCCGCCGCGCTCGCCGCGGCCGGCGGCGTGGTCCGCACCGGAGCCAAGGTCACCTCGGTGCTGGAGACCCCCGACCGCGTCGAGGTCACCGACGGCAACGGCGAGGTCGCGACGTACGACGCCGTGGTCGTCGCCACCCACCCCGGCCAGGCGGTCGCGATGCTCGCCGACCCGACGGCCGAGCAGCTCGCCGTCCTCGGCGCGATCCCCTACTCGCCCAACACGGCCCTGCTGCACACCGACACCTCGGTGCTGCCTCGGGCGCACGACGCGCGGGCCTCCTGGAACTTCCTGCGACCGACCGAGTCGGGCG
>JAOPXF010000508.1 GCA_025965295.1 Nocardioides sp. | reverse complement strand
GTTCCCGAGGGCCGCGCACCGGCGGGCCGGGCGCGGTCGGGCGCGACCGCGCGGCGCCGCCCGAAGTCATTCTGTTTCATTTTTGGCATGTCGGTTGCGCTAGGCGAAACATTTGTTAGTCTTCGGGACAGCGTGGTGGTCGTCACATCGTCCGTGTCGCCCGCCACCGGGTCCGGTCTGCACCTCCTGCGCCCGGACCCCGTCGCAGCAGTCGGGCGCCCAGCGCCCCGGGCCTGGAAGAGGGTTTGGCACAGATGATGATCAACCACAGTCTCGACCTGCCGGACGTCGCAGACGTCCTGGTGGTCGGAGCGGGCGCATCGGGCTCGGTCGCCGTCAAGGCGCTCGCCGAGAGCGGGTTCTCCGTGGTCTGCCTCGAGCAGGGCGACTGGACGCCGCCCAGCGCCTTCGCGGGCGACAAGCCCGAGTGGGAGCTGGTCAAGCAGAAGCAGTGGCACCCCAACCCCAACGTCCGCGGCGGGGCCTCGGACTACCCGGTCGACACCAGCGAGTCGGACGTCAACCCGCTGATGTACAGCGGCGTGGGTGGCAGCACGATCCTGTACGCCGCGCACTGGACGCGCTTCCTGCCGTCGGACTTCAAGGTCAAGACGATGGACGGCATCGCCGACGACTGGCCGTTCGACTACGCCGAGCTCCAGCCGTTCTACGAGCGCATGGACCGCGAGGTCGGCGTGTCCGGCCTCGGCGACAACCCGGCGTACCCTCCCGGCGCGGGCTACCCGCTGCCGCCCCTGCCGATCGGCAAGATCGGCCGGAAGGCCGCCGAGGGCATGGACAAGCTCGGGTGGCACTGGTGGCCCGGCGCCAACTCGATCCCGTCCCGTGAGTACCGCCACCGCCCCAGCTGCCTGCGCTACGGCACCTGCCTGACCGGCTGCCCCGCCGGCGCCAAGTCCAGCACCGACCTCACGCACTGGCCGGACGCGCTCGAGGCGGGCGCCAAGCTCGTCACCGGTGCCCGGGTCCGCGAGATCACCGTCGACGACCAGGGCCTCGCCACCGGCGCGGTCTACCTCGACCGCAACGGCATCGAGCGCCGGCAGAAGGCCTCCGTGGTCATCCTGGCCGGCAACGGCATCGGCACGCCGCGCCTGCTGCAGCTCTCCACGTCCAACCTCTTCCCCGACGGCCTGGCGAACAGCTCGGGCCTGGTCGGCAAGAACCTGATGATGCACCCGTACGGCGCGGTCGTCGGCACCTACGAGGACCCGCTGGACAGCTGGCTCGGTCCCGCCGGGCAGTCGATCGAGTCGATGGAGTTCTACGAGACCGACACCTCGCGTGGCTTCGTCCGCGGCGCCAAGTGGAACGTGATGCCCAGCGGTGGACCGCTCGGCATGCGCTCCGGGTACGGCGGCCGTCCGGTCGACGAGTCCTGGGGCGTCAACTTCCACCGCAACGTCAAGGCCAACCTCGGCCGCTCCTTCGAGTGGGGCATCATCGCCGAGGACCTGCCGGACGAGAGCAACCGCGTCGTCCTGGACCCCTCGCTGACCGACTCGGACGGCATCCCCGCCCCGAAGCTCATCTACACGAGCTCCGAGACCCCCAGCAAGCTCATCGACTTCCACGACGAGCGCGCCCGCGAGGCGCACGAGGCCGCCGGGGCCATCACGACGTCGACCACCAGGCTGATGCGCGACTGCGGCTGGCACCTGCTGGGCACCGCGCGCATGGGCAACGACCCCGCGACCTCGGTCATCGACCAGTGGGGCCGCTCGCACGACGTCGCCAACCTCTACGTCATCGACGGCAGTGCCTTCGTGACCTCGTCCGGTGTCAACCCCACCGCCACGATCATGGCCCTGGCGCTGCGCTCGGTCGAACACCTGATCGCCACGCGCCGGGACCAGGTCGTCTCGTCGCCTTCCGCCGCCCACTGAGGAGTTCCCCCATGCTGACCGACGAAGAACGCCAGAAGTTCGCCGCGATCGCCGACGTCCTGATCCCGTCGGCCGAGGGGATGCCCTCGGCCAGCGAGGCTGCCGTCCCGGAGAAGTGGCTGGACGAGGCCCTCCGGCACCGGCCGGACCTGACCGCCGGCCTGCGGGCGGCCCTCACGGCCGCCGGCGACCTGCCCCCGGCGGAGGCCGTCGACGTGCTCAACTCGGAGCACATCCCGGCCTTCGAGGCCCTCGGCACGCTCGCCGCCGGCGCCTACTTCCTGAACCCGGAGGTCAAGCAGCTGATCGGCTACCCCGGTCAGGTGCCGACGGTGCCCAGGGACGACACCGACACCTACTTCGACCTGCTCGAGAACGTCCTCGAACGCGGCCAGGTCTACCGCGACGTCCCGACCGCTGGGCCGGACGCGTGAGTGGCGGCTTCCCCCACCCATCGCGTCCAGGCCACTACCGGCAGGTCCTCCCCGAGGACCTGTCGGCCTACCTCGCGCTCGTCGCCACGGCGATGATCCCGGGTGGTGAGGGGTACCCCTCGGGCGCCGAGGCCCAGGTCGTCGGCTTCGTCCAGGACCGGGCGAGCGCCGACGACGTCGCAGCGCTGCAGAAGCTGATGGCCCGGTGGCCGGCGTCGAACGGATCGCAGGCCGTCGTCGCGGCAACGTCGATGGAGCTGGAGGACCCGGCGTCGTTCGGCTACCTCCGCGAGCTGCTCTACCACGGGTACTACTCCTCCCACCGCGTCCTCGCGGCCCTGACCGACCGCGGTTACGGCTACCGCGGCGCCCCCCAGCCCCTGGGCTACGAGATCACCGAGACGATGAGCGTCCCCACCGTGGCCCGTGGCTCCTACATCCCCACCGAAGAGGTCACCCGTGTCGCGGATTGACAACCCTGACGTCATCATCGTCGGCGCCGGCATGGCCGGCGGGGCGATCGCCCACGTGCTCACCAGGGCCGGGGCCAAGGTCGTCTGCCTCGAGCAGGGCCCGGTCATCGGTCCGCTCGACCACCCGCACTTCGGGGACGACTGGGAGTTCTCGATGCGGCGCGACTGGGCGTTCACGCCCAACCAGCGCGGCCTGCACTACGACTTCCCGGTCAGCACCAACGGGACGTTCTTCCCGTACCTCTACAACGCGGTCGGCGGCAGCACCAACCACTACTCGGGGTTCTGGCACCGCCTGAAGCCGGTCGACTTCCGCAAGGGCACCGAGCACGGCCTCGAGGGCACCATCGACTGGCCCGTGTCCTACGAGGACCTGGCGCCGTACTACGACCAGAACGACCTCGACGTCGGGATCTCCGGGCTCCCGGGGGACCTCGCCTACCCGCCCCGCCCCCACGCCGAGCGGCAGCCGCTGCCGCTCCACGGCGAGTACTACAACCTCCTCGCGTCCGGCCTCGACAAGCTCGGCCTGCACTGGTGGCCGGCCGACAACGCGATCCTCACCGAGGACCGTGGCGACCGGCTCGCGTGCAACTCGTGCGGCATGTGCAACATCGGCTGCCCGCGCGGCTCGCTCGGCACCGCCACTCAGGCCTACATCAAGCCCGCATTGGCCCAGGGCCTCGACCTCCGGCCGCTGTCGCGGGTCACCAAGATCACGACCAACGCCCAGGGCGCGGTCGACGGCGTCGAGTACGACGACCTCCGCGACGGCTCGGGACATCGCCTCGAGGCGCCCCTCGTCGTGGTCGCCTGCAACGGCATCGGCACGCCGCGCACCCTGCTGCTCTCCGACTCGCCCCGTCACCCCCACGGCCTCGGCAACAACGAGGACCAGGTGGGCCGTCACTTCATGACGCACGGCTACCGCCTGGCCGACATGTGGTTCGACCAGCCCACCGGGCACTGGAAGGGCCCGTTCGGGGCCGGACCGTACTGCCAGGAGTGGTACGACACGGACACCTCGCGCGGCTTCGTCAACGGCATCACGATCACGTTCGGGGGCGCCTGGGGCCCGGCCTTCAGCTCGCTGGGCGGCACGACCGGGCGTCGCCCCGCGGTGTGGGGCGAGGGGCACCGCCAGGAGTTCGAGGACCGGTTCGACCGGCACGTCTTCTGCGCGATCCAGGCCGACGACCTGCCCGTCGAGACCAACCGCGTGACCCTGGACCACGACGTGCTCGACTCGAGCGGCCTGCCGTCCGCGGCCGTGCACTACGACCTGCACCCCAACACGCGCGCCCTCCTCGAGTTCGGCAGCGACCGGCTGCAGGAGATCGCGACGGCCGCCGGAGCAGTGGGCATCGACTTCCAGCCCATGGACGACACGTTCTGCCAGCCCGGCTGGCACCTGATGGGCACCGCCCGGATGAGCACCGACCCGACCCAGGGCGTCACGGACCCCTGGCACCGGGTCTGGGACACCCCGGGCCTGGTCGTCTGCGACGGGAGCTCCATGGTCACCGGCGGGGCCGGCAACCCGACCTCCACCATCGGCGCGCTCGCCCTGCGCTGCGCCGAGCAGCTGGTGGCGAGCATGGGCAGCCGGGTCGAGGCCGCCGCACCGTAGCCAGCACGGACCCGTCAGCCACCCGGACACCAGAGAAGGACCGCCCACATGCACTCGTTCGCCATCGCCGGCCTCGGGACCACCGAGCTGCTCATCGTGCTCGCCGTCGTCATGCTGCTGTTCGGCGCCGCCAAGCTGCCCGAGCTCGCGCGGGGCAGCGGACGGGCACTGCGCATCTTCAAGACCGAGGTGAAGGCGGCGTCCTCGGACGACGACGCCGTCCGACCGACCTCCTAGTCCCGGTCCGGGCGGGGTAGCGGGCCGGCGTGCAGGGAGTCCTGGACGGCTTCGCCACCATCGGCGCGCTCGTGCTGCTCGGGATGCTCCTCGCCCACCTGGGGGTGATGGACCTCCCGGCACAGCGGGTGCTGTCGCGGCTGGCCTTCTACGTGGCCAGCCCGGCCCTGATGGTCACGGTGCTCGAGGACACCGACGTCACCGACGTGTTCTCAGCGGCGCTCGTCGCCGCCGCCGCGGGGGTCGCGGTCGCGGGCACGCTCTACGCCGTGACCGCACGCCTCGTCCTGCGACGGGGGGTCGCGGACACCGTGGTCGGCACCCTGTGCGCGTCGTACGTCAACGCGGGCAACCTGGGCCTGCCCATCGCGGCGTACGCGTTGGGCGATGCCTCGCTCGTGGCGCCCACCCTGCTCATGCAGCTGCTGGTGATGCAGCCCGTCGCCCTGGCGGTGCTGGACGCTGCCGCGGGCGAGCGCCGGCTCTCGGTGCTGTCCCTGGCCGTGCGGCCGCTCCGCACACCCCTCACGGTCGCCTCGCTCGTGGGGCTGGCCGTCTCGGTGACCGGGCTGGAGATCCCCCGGGTGGTGCACGACCCGCTGGCCCTCGTCGGCGGGATGGCGGTGCCGGCCGTGCTCATCGCGTACGGCGTCTCCCTGCGCCTCGGCCCGCTGCCGGGGCGGGGCGTCGAGACCCGCGACCTCGCCCTGGTCACGGTCCTGAAGCTGGTGGCCCAGCCGCTGGCGGCCTACGCCACCGCCCGCTACGGCTTCGGGCTGGAAGGCAATGCCCTCCTCTCGGTGGCCGTCATCTCGGCGCTGCCCACGGCGCAGAACGTCTTCGTCTACGCATCGTTCTACCAGCGCTCCACCCTGCTGTCCCGGGACTCCGTCTTCGTCACCACGGTGCTGGCCGTGCCCACGGTGCTGGTCATCACGGCGGCGCTGACCTGACCGGGAGCGCGGCGGCGTCCGGGTCTGAGGCACTTCCACTGACCGGAAGTCGCGGCTCGTCCTCGGTCGGTCGTCCCCCTACGGTCGTCGCTGTGACCGACATCCTCGACGAGGCCCCGACCGCGCCGGCCTCCTCCGATGCCGCCGCCTCGACCCAGGCAGAGGTGAGCGCCGAGATGGCCGCGATCTCCCGGGAGTACGCCGACACCGGCGCCACCGAGACGCAGCCCCGGCTCGACTACCCGCCGTACCGCTCGAGCGTGCTGCGCCACCCGACCAAGGACCCGCACCACGCGGACCCCGAGGGCATCGAGCTCTGGGCGCCGGTCTTCGGGCACCAGGACGTCGACCGGCTCGAGGCCGACCTGACCATCCAGCACCGCGGCGAGCCCGTGGGGGAGCGGATGATCGTGACCGGTCGCGTGCTCGACGGCGAGGGCCGCCCCGTCCGCCACCAGCTCGTCGAGATCTGGCAGGCCAACGCCGGCGGCCGATACATCCACAAGCGCGACCAGCACCCCGCCGCGATCGACCCCAACTTCACCGGCGTGGGCCGCTGCCTGACCGACGGCGACGGCACCTACTCGTTCACCACGATCAAGCCCGGGCCCTACCCGTGGAAGAACCACCGCAACGCCTGGCGCCCGGCCCACATCCACTTCTCGGTCTTCGGACCTGCGTTCACCCAGCGGATGATCACCCAGATGTACTTCCCGAGCGATCCGCTCTTCGCGCTCGACCCGATCTACCAGTCGATCACCGACCCGGCCGCACGCGACCGGCTGGTCGCGACCTACGACCACGACGTCACGAGCCACGAGTGGGCCACCGGCTACCGGTGGGACATCGTGCTCACCGGCTCGCACCGCACCCCGCTCGAGAGCGACACCGAGGGAGACGACGCATGAGCCGCCCCGCCGGCGACCTGCAGCCGACGCCCGGCCAGACGGTCGGGCCGTTCTTCGGCTACGCCCTGCCGTACGACGGCAGCAGCGACCTGGTCCCCCCGACCCACCCCGACGCCGTCCGCTTCCACGGGCGGGTGCTCGACGGCGCCGGCGACCCGGTGCCCGACGCCCTGCTCGAGATCTGGCAGGCCGGCCCCGACGGTGCCGTCCCCCGGGCGGCGGGCTCGCTGCACCGCGACGGGTTCACGTTCACCGGGTGGGGCCGGGCCTCGACCGACGGCACCGGCCACTACTCCTTCGCCACTCTCGCGCCGGGGCCGACCGCCCCCGGGTCCGCGCCGTACCTCGCCGTGACCGTCTTCGCCCGTGGCCTGCTCAACCGGCTGTTCACCCGCGCCTACCTCCCGGGTGACGACGCCGCGCTCGTGGCGGACCCGCTGCTCGCCTCCCTCGACCCCGAGCGCCGGGCGACGCTGGTGGCGGCCGCCGACGACCGTGGCTTCGTCTTCGACATCCGCCTGCAGGGAGACGGCGAGACGGTCTTCCTCGCCCATGGGTGAGACTGAGGGCATGGCTGACCTGTTCTGGCCCGGTGACGCGCGCGCGGGCGACATCCTCAGCGACGAAGCCCTGATCGCCGCGATGGTGGCGGTCGAGGAGGCCTGGCTGGACGCGCTCGTCGGGTCCGGGATCGCACCGGCCGGCGCGGCCAAGGAGGACCTCGCGGCGCTCGTCTGGCCGAACCACCGGGACTTGCTCGCGAAGGAGTCCGAGGAGGGCGGCAACCCCGCCATGGCCCTGGTCGCCCTGCTGCGTGACGGCCTCGACCACAACCGCGACGCCGCCCGCTGGCTGCACCGCGGACTGACCAGCCAGGACGTCGTCGACACCGCACTGATGCTCTGCGCCAGCGAGGCGGTCGCGTCGGTGCGGGCCTCGCTGCGCGCGCAGGTCGCCGCGCTGGCCGTCCTGGTCGAGGAGCACCGCGACACCCCCATGGTGGCGCGGACCCTGACCCAGCACGCGGTCCCGACCACCTTCGGGCTCAAGGCCGCGCAGTGGCTGACCGGCGTGCTCGACGCGTACGACGACGTGGCCGCGCTGGTGCTGCCCGTGCAGGTGGGCGGCGCCGCGGGCACCATGGCCGCGACCGTGGAGCTGGCGGCCGACCGCCGGGACCCGGTCGAGACCGTCACCATGCTCTCGCTCGAGCTCGCCACCCGGCTCGGCCTGACCGCCTCGACGCCCTGGCACACCTCGCGCGCCACCGTCACCCGTCTCGGCGACGCGGCCGTCACCTGCACCGACGCCTGGGCGCGGATCGCCAACGACGTGCTGCTCCTGGGCCGCCCCGAGATCGGGGAGCTGACCGAGGGCGGCGGCGGTGGCTCGTCGACGATGCCGAACAAGGCGAACCCCGTGCTGTCGGTGCTCGTGCGCCGGGCGGCGCTCACCACCCCGCAGCTCGCCAGCACGCTCCACCTCGCCGCCGCGGACGCGGTCGACGAGCGGGCCGCGGGTGGCTGGCACGCCGAGTGGGCCACGCTGCGCACCCTGCTGCGTCGCGCCGTGGTGGCCGGCGAGCAGACGACCGAGCTCATCGACCGGCTGGAGGTGCACCCCGACACGATGGCGGCCACCCTCGCCGCGGCCGGGGACGACGTCCGGGCCGAGCAGCGGAGCATGGCCGGGCTCGCCGGCCACGCGCCGGGCGGCGACTACCGGGGCGCGACCGACGCTTTCGTCGAGGCACCTCTTGCCCGGGCGGCCGGGGTCCTGGCCGCGCCGGCCGAGGTGAGCCCGTGACCCCGAGCATCACCGCCGTGCGCCTGACGGGTGCCCGGCACCGCGCCGAGCTGCCGCTGCTCGTCCTCGGGCCGTCGCTCGGCACCTCCGCGACCACCCTGTGGGGCGACTGCGCGGCCGGCCTGACCGACGCCTTCGACGTCGTCGCCTGGGACCTGCCCGGCCACGGCCACAACCGGGCCGTCCCCGACGAGCCGTTCACGATGGCCGAGCTCGCCGCCGGTGTGCTCGCCGTGGTCGACGACCTGCTGCTCGAGCGCGGTCAGGCCGGCGGCTCCTTCGGCTACGCCGGCGACTCCGTCGGTGGGGCGGTCGGGCTCCAGCTGATGCTCGACGCCCCCCACCGGGTCGCCGGTGCGGTGCTGCTGTGCACCGGCGCGAAGATCGGGAACGCCGAGATGTGGGCCGGGCGGATCGGCCAGGTCAGCGCGTCGGGCACTCCGGTCATGGTCGCCGGCTCCACCGAGCGCTGGTTCGGTCCCGGCTTCCTCGAGCGCGAGCCCGCGCGCGGCTCCGCCCTCCTGCACGCGCTCCAGGCGACCGACGACCGGGGCTACGTCCAGGTCTGTGCCGCCCTCGCCGACTTCGACGTGCGCGACCGGCTCGCGGAGATCGACGTACCCGTCCTGGCCGTGTCGGGCGCCGACGACGGCGTCACGCCGACCGCCGGGCTCCGCGAGATCGCCGAGGGCGTCACGCACGGCCGGCTCGTCGAGCTCGACGGGGTCGCGCACCTCGCGCCCGCCGAGGCGCCGGAGCCGGTCGCGCGGCTCATCCGCCACCACCTGTTGGGAGAGCCCATGCCCGAGGACGACCCCCGTGACGACGACGGGCGCACCGTCGGCGAGATCCGCGACGCAGGCTACGTCGTGCGCCGCGAGGTGCTGGGCGACGCCCACGTCGACCGCGCGATCGCCGGCACCACCGACTTCACCCGCGACTTCCAGGAGCTCATCACCCAGTACGCCTGGGGCAGCATCTGGACCCGCCCCGGCCTCGATCGCCGGAGCCGCTCGCTGATCACGCTCACCGCCCTGGTCGCGCGCGGCCACCACGAGGAGCTCGCGATGCACGTCCGGGCCGCCCGGACCAACGGGCTCTCGGTCGACGAGATCAAGGAGCTGCTGCTCCAGACCGCCATCTACTGCGGCGTCCCCGACGCCAACACCGCGTTCCGGATCGCCCAGCAGGCGCTGGCCGACCTGGAGCCCGACATCGACGAGGAGAGCCGATGACCGCGTCGTTCCTGTACGCCGCCACCCGCACGCCGTTCGGGCGGTTCGGGGGTGCGCTGGCCGAGGTGCGTCCCGACGACCTGGCGGCGGTGGCGATCCGCGGCGTGCTGGCCAAGGCACCCGAGCTGGACCCGGCGGCGATCGGCGACGTGGTGTGGGGCAACGCGAACGGTGCCGGCGAGGACAACCGCAACGTCGGCCGGATGGCCGTGCTGCTGGCGGGGCTGCCGGTCACGGTGCCGGCGACCACGATCAACCGGCTGTGCGGCTCGTCCCTCGACGCGGCGATGATGGCCTCGCGGGTCGTCGAGTCCGGTGACGCGGACGTGGTGCTGTCCGGTGGTGTGGAGTCGATGACCCGCGCGCCCTGGGTGCTGCCCAAGCCGTCGCGCGCCTTCCCGGCCGGCAACGTGACCGCGGTGTCGACCACGCTGGGCTGGC
>JAOPXF010000463.1 GCA_025965295.1 Nocardioides sp. | reverse complement strand
GCGCGGCCGGATCGGGACGGTCGGGAGGTCCCGAGCGGCCCGGTGACCTGTGGGCCCGGGCGGGCGAGTGCTTCGCCCGGTGGGCCGGCGGCGACACCGGCGGGCTCGACGACCTGGTCCGGCTGATGACACCCGTGCTGTGGCACGTCGTGCGGGCCTACCGGCTCCCCCAGGACGTCGCCGAGGACGTCATCCAGACGACGTGGCTCGCGCTGGTGCGCCGTCGCGACGCGATCCAGGACGCCACCGCGGTCGGCGGGTGGCTCACCACCACCGCCCGCCGCGAGGCGTGGCGGGTGGGCTCGGCCACCGCCCGGTCGACGCCCGTCGTCGACGACGAGCTGGCCCCCCGGCTCCCGGCCGCCGGTTCGGCCGAGGTGGAGGTCGTCGAGTCCGACGAGCGGCACCGGCTCTGGGCGGCCGTCGACACCCTGCCACCCCGCTGCCAGCGGCTGCTGCGGGTCGTGGCCTTCGAGAACCGTCCCGACTACGCGCAGCTGGCGGTCGACCTCGACATGCCGGTCGGCAGCATCGGCCCCACGCGGGGTCGCTGCCTGGCCAAGCTGCGCGTCGCGCTGATTGAGGCAGGAGAGAGCCGATGACCGAGATGAGCCGCGAGGACCTGCTCGACGTCGTACGACGCGTGTGGACCGAGCGCGACCCGCTGCCCGACGGGCTGGTCGCCCGGATGCAGGCGGCGGCCGCGACGGCCGGCCTGGACCTCGACCTCGACCTCGAGCTGATGTTGCTCGTCGAGCGGTCCGAGGAGCTGGTCGGCGCCCGCGGCACCGCGACGGCGTACACCCTGCGCTTCGAGTACGGCGGCACCCAGCTGCTGCTCCGCGTCGACGGCGACGGCAGCGGCTGCCGCGTCGACGGCTGGCTGACCCCGGCCGTGCCGATGACCGTCCGCGCCCTCACGGTGCGGGGCGAGCGGCGCGAGTGGGTCGCCACGGTGAGCGAGCGCGGCCGATTCGAGCTGCCGGACCTGCCGCCGGGGATGGTGCGCCTGCGCCTCGAGCCCGACGACGCCACGGCACCGGCGCTGGGGACGCCGGCCTTCGAGATCTGAACCGGTACCGGACCGAGAGACGAGGACAGCCCATGGAGACCCCCGAGCAGAACGGCAGCAAGCGACCCGACCCGGGGGCCCGGGCACCGCGCGGCCTCGACCGGGACCCGGCGCCGCCGCCGAAGTGGGCGCTGGCCCCCGTGAACGGGCGGGTGCTCGACCCCTCGACGGCGCTGGTGGTGAAGGGCGTGCAGCCCCGCTCGACCGTGTACGTCGGTCCGCGGCTGACCGTCTCGCACGCGCTGGACTTCGCGGAGATGCTCGACGTGCTGCGCGACGTCGCCGACGAGCTCGGCTGGGACGTCGAGCCCGACGAGCCCGATCCGCGCACCGCGAAGCTCCGCTTCGGAGTCCGCCGCGTCTCGCTCAGCGTCGGCTCCCGGCGGGCCACCCTCGCCCCGGACGGGTGGACGCTGCTGCAGCAGGCCAGGGCGAGGTACGGCGTGGAGCGGATGCGGGGCGTGAGCCTCGACCACGTCGTCGTCTCTCGCTCGGTCGGCAGTCACCCGTACGACCTGAGCCACCCCTACGACCTCAGCCACCCGTACGACCTGAGCCATCCCTACGACCTCAGCCATCCTGACAACGGTGGGCCATCGCCTGCCGTCGCGACCTACGTGGCACCGGGGAGCGGTGGCAGGCAGCCCGTGGCCTATGTCGGACCGCCGCCGCACCGGCGACCGGACGACGAGATCGCAACGCGTCCCGTCGTGGCGATTCTCGACACGGGCTGCGCGTCGCACCCGTGGCTGGACGAGGTCGTGGACACCACCGTGCGCCTCGACGGCGCTCCGATCGGCTACGTGGACCCGCTCACGGACGCCGAGCTCGTCGGTGATCTGACCGGCCCGCTGGACGGCTCGATCGACCCGCTCTCCGGGCATGGCACGTTCATTGCCGGGCTTGTCCGCCAAGGGTGTCCAGATGCGGATCTGCTGGCCTGGCGGGTCGTGCCGTCGGAGGGGCCGATCGTGGAGTCGGACTGGATCGCCGCGCTCTCGCAGGTCGCGGAGCTGGTGCGCAGACACGTCGCGGGCGAGCCGGGCGGCCGGGCGATCGACGTCCTGAGCCTGTCGATGGGGTACTACCACGAGACGCCCGAAGACCTGCTCTTCGATCCGACGCTGTACGACATCCTTCGCGACCTGGGCAGGCTCGGCGTCGTCGTGGTCTGTTCGGCGGGCAACGACGCGACCAGTCGACCGGCCTTCCCGGCGGCGTTTGCGCCGTGGGCGGGCGGAGGAGGCCCGGTCGAGCCGGACCCCGACTGTGTTCCGGTCGTCTCCGTGGGTGCGCTCAACCCGAACCGGCGCACGGACGCGCTGTTCAGCAACGCCGGGCCCTGGGTTCGCTCCTACGTCCCCGGAGCGTCGGTGATGAGCACGATGCCCGGATTCCAGGGCGGACTCCAACCCGTTGCCCGATCCGTCGCCTTCGGGCGGGTCCGGGAAGCCATCGACCCGGATGACTTCACGAGCGGCTTCGCCGTGTGGAGCGGCACCTCCTTCGCCGCACCGCTCATGGCAGGGGCCATGGCTTCGGCGCTCCTCGAGCTTCCGGAGCCGACCGATGTTGCCGCCAGGGTGCGGCGTGGCTGGAAGGCGGTGGAGAGGCTGACGTCGATCAGGTCATGATGGGGTGTGCTCACGGCCGAGCAGCTCCACCAGCAAGGAGTGACCGCGATCAACCGCGGCCGGATCCGGGCGGCCCGGACCTTCCTCGAACGGGCGATGGCGCGCGCTGACGTGCCGGACGTCCAGGCCCGAATCGAAGCCAGCCTGGCCTACGTGAGCGCCGAGACGGGCGATGGCGAGCGTGCTCTCGTCCTGTGCGACGCGGCACTTCGCCGCTCACCCCTGACAGCGGAGACGGAGGGAGTCCTGCAGGGGCAACGAGCCCTGCTCCTCATGCGTCGCGGCGACACGGCCGGGGCGCTCGACTCGTTCGACGCGGCCATCGGACGCCTGAGCGACCCCGGCGAGCTGGGCAAGGCGCACGTGAACCGGGGAGGGGTGTTCCTGCAACAGGGACGCACCCGGCAGGCCGCCGCGGACTTCGACGCGGGAGCCGAGAACCTCCGTCGGGCCGGTCGTGACGTGGACGCCGCGATGGCAGAGCACAACCTCGGCTACGCACACCTGCTCGACGGAGACCTGGTCTCAGCCCTCGACCGGATGAACGCCGCCCGGTTGGTGCTCTCCGACATCAGCCCCGTCGTACGGGCGATCGGCGAGCAGGACCGTGCCGAGGTGCTGATGGCGGCGGGGCTGGTGACCGAGGGACGGACGGCGCTGCGGGAGGCCGCCCGTGCCTATGGCCTGCGGCGGCTCACCCAGCGCCAGGCCGAGGCGGAGCTCGCGCTCGCCCGGTCGCTCACCGTCGCGGACCCGCGAGCTGCCCTCGACGCGGCCCGCCGGGCGGGCCGGCGGTTCCGCTCGGTCGGCGCCACCGCCTGGGCGGTGCGCGCGGATGCGGTCGTGCTGGCCTCCGAGGTGGAGCTCGGCCGGAAAGGCCCCTCGCTCGTGGTCCGCGCGGACCGGGTGGCCGCCGCGCTCGACGAGCAGGGGATCGACGCCGGCGCGATGCTGATCCGGCTGCACGCGGCCCGGGTGCTGGTGCGCCGGGGAGATCTCACCGGCGCCGGCGCGCGACTCCGGTCGGTCCGGCCCGGGTCCCGCAGCCCGCTCGGGGTCCGGATGCTCGCCCGGACCGCGCGGGTCGAGCTCGCCGAGGCCCAGGGGCGACCCCGCCGCACCCTCGACCAGGTGCGGGCCGGGCTCGAGGACCTGCACGCGTGGCAGAGCACGTTCGGGAGCCTCGACCTCCAGACGTCGGTGGTCGGGCAGGCACGGCGGCTCGCCGCCCACGGGCTGCGAATCGCGGCCTACTCGCGTCGCCCGGAACTCCTGTTCGAGTGGTCGGAGCGCGCCCGGATGCTCACCAGCCGGGTGCTGCCGGTCCGCCCCCCGAGCGACCCCGAGCAGGCCGAGGCCCTCGGTGAGCTGCGGCGGCTCAACTCCTCCTCGGACGGGGTGCGGACGCCGGATCGCCGCGACGCCGAGCTCCGCCGCCGGGTGCGCGAGCGGTCCTGGCAGCGGGCCGGGTCGGGAGAGGTGGTCGAGCCCTGCGACCTGGTGCGGCTCCGTGTCGCCCTGGGGACCGGGTCCGCGCTGGTGGCGCACGTGGTCGCGGCCGGACGCGTGGTCGCCGTGGTCGTCACGGACGTGGGTGTCGCCTGTCACGAGCTCGGGTCGCGAGCCCGGCTTGCCGACCTCCTGGGCGGCCTGATGCCCGACCTCGACGTGGCGGCAACCGACCTGCCCGAGCCCATCGCGGGCGCGGTGCGCGCCGAGCTCGCCGCCCGGCTCCGGGACCTCGACGACGTCCTGGTGGCACCGCTCCTTCCTGGCCTCGGTGACCGCGAGGTCGTGCTCACCCCCTCGGGTCTCCTGGCCGGGCTGCCCTGGCCCCTGCTGCCCGGCCTGCGCGGCCGGCCGGTCACGGTCGCGCAGTCCGCGACGACCTGGCTGGCCCGGCGTACGACACCCCTGCGCGTCGACAGCGCCGGCTTCGTCGCCGGTCCGCGGGTTGCCCGCGCGGAGCAGGAGGTGCGGGCGGCCGCCCGGGCCCGCCCGGACGCCCTGCTGCTCACCGGCGCGGAGGCCACCGCGGCCGCCGTGTCCGAGCTGGCCACCCGGGTCGACGTGCTGCACCTCGCG
>JAOPXF010000461.1 GCA_025965295.1 Nocardioides sp. | reverse complement strand
AACCCGGAGTATCCGAAGTCGAGATGGTCGAAGAGGCCACGGACTCCGTCGGCGACGTTGCCGAGCGTGGCCGGGATGTCCTCGGGGGGCTTGCCCAACTCGTCCTTGAAGAAGTGGTACTCCGTGTCCCAGGCGGGGAGGTCCCTCGAGACGCCGTTCTGCTCGCCGCCGGTGCCCCGGGCGATGTCGGCGAACGACTTCAGGTTGGCGAGTATCGCGGCGTTGCTGTGCCGTGGTCCCTGGAAGTGGGTGCCGGCGATCTCGAACTTGTTCCAAACCTGGTTGCCGCGATAGGCGCGCAGGGTGTCGACCTCCGGGACGGCCCCGTCGTTCTCCACGATGTCAACGCCCTCCAGCGACGGCGCTCCGTCCAGTTCGTTCATCAGCGCGTTGGCGTTGGGGAGCTTCGAGAGGTCGAGCTCGTCGCTGTACTTCCGCGGCTCGTTGTCGGGTCCGATGGCCATCAGCACGACGTGGTTGTACGCGGGGTCCTCGAGCCTGGTCTTGAGCTCCTGGGCGTAGTTCCTCAGGAACTCGCCGTACTCGACCGGATCGACCTTCTGGCCGAATTCCGGGTCGAAGGTTCCTCCGCTCACGCCCGTGTCGACCGAGCGCAGGCTGGCGAAGAGCCTGATCGTCTCGTCCTGCCGCGCCTTGACGACGTTCACGGCACGGATAGCGGCCAGCATGTGCTGGTACATGGGCGTGCTCCAGTCGGGGTGGAGCTGACCGTCGGGTTTCCTCTGCACGTGGTCCTCGGTGTCGTCCCCGCCCCCGTTGTCCGCGTAGATCGGGATCCGGAGGAGGTTGAAGTTGCTGCGGCCGGTGCGCGGCCCGTTGCCGAACGCCTGGGTCGCGAAATCGGCACCCGTTACCGGGTCCGCCAGCTTGTTCGCTTGCTGCTCCCACTTGATGTCGAAGCCCTGGTAGGTCATCGGCACCGTGCCCGGTGCCGGAGTCGTGCTCAGCGTGACCGGGCCGGGGCTGCCTGCCGCGAGCCGCAGCTGGTCCGGCGGCGGAGCGAGCGTGGCCGGTGAAGCGGCGATTGCCGCCGTGAGCGCCGCCGTGAGTCCGGCACTAGTCAACAGGTGGAGCGTGCGTCGAGCATGACTCATGATCCCGAGAGTTCCTTCCGAGAGGGAACGGAATCGACCGTGGCCCGGTCGACGCCTTCACGTCATCAGAACATCGATCCGGTTCCCGATGAAGGCCGTGTCCGGTGATCAGACCGTGCGCAGCGCGCGGTGCCAGGCGAACGCGCTGGCATCGGTCAGCGACGCGACCTGGTCGATGACGACCCGCAGCCGGCCGTTGTCATCGCCGGCGCCCGCCCAGTCGTCGGCAAACGGGCGCTCCAGCGCCTCCGGCCCCCGGTGCGCGAGCAGCGCCACGAGCTCGGCGAGCAGCTCGCGCTGGCGCTCCATCGCCGCGACCCGGTCGTCGGCCTGCATGACGTAGTGGGCGGCGATGCCCTTGAGCACGGCGATCTCGAGCTGGGTGCGCCGCGGCACCACCAGGTCGGCGGCGTAGCGGGCGAACGGGCCGTCGCTCGCCGCGAAGGTGGCGTGCTGGACCGCGCCGCAGAAGCGACCGATCAGGTCGCTGGTGAGGTTCTTGAGCGCGGCCAGGCTGCGCCGGGTGCCGTCGTACGGCGTCGTGGGCCAGCTGCCCTGGGTCCGCAGCCCGGCCAGCACGTCGTCGAGCTCGTCGTCGGAGGCGTCGGGGCGGTACCAGTCGCGGACGGTCGCCCAGACCGCCGCCGGGTCGATCGTCGTCAGCTCGACCCGCTCGGCGGCGACGCCGTCCTCGATGTCGTGCACGGAGTAGGCGACGTCGTCGGCGAGGTCCATCACCTGGGCCTCGAGGCACTGGCCGGTGCCGGCGACACCGGAGCGGAGCCAGTCGAAGACCGGCTTGTCGTCGTCGTAGACCCCGAACTTCACCGTCACCCGCCGGGTGCCGTCGGCGTGCACCCCGACGGGGCCGTCGGCTTGGGCCCGCAGCCAGGGGTACTTGGTGCAGGCGTCGAGGGTGGCCCGGGTGAGGTTCAGGCCCACCGAGCGCCCGTCGGCGTCGAACGTCTTCGCCTCGAGCCGGGTGAGCAGCCGCAGCGTCTGCGCGTTGCCCTCGAAGCCGCCGCACCCCTCGCCCAGCTCGGCCAGCACGCGCTCCCCGTTGTGCCCGAACGGCGGGTGGCCCATGTCGTGGGCCAGCGCGGCGGTCTCGGCGATGTCGGGCTGGCTGCCCAGCGCCCGGGACAGGTCGCGCGCCACCTGGGCGACCTCGAGGCTGTGGGTGAGCCGGTTGCGCACGAAGTCGTCGCTCTGCGGCCCGACCACCTGGGTCTTGGCGGCCAGCCGCCGCGAGGCGGCCGCGTGCACGACCCGGGCCCGGTCCCGCTCGAACGGCGTGCGCTCGGGGGCGTCCACCCGCTTGGGCGGCTCGTTCACGATGCGCCCGCGCGCGGAGGCGTCGTACAGGTCCAGGGAGTCCATCGGTGCAGACTCTAGGGGCGACCGGGCCCAAGGTCCCGGGAGAGGGTGCCCGTGCCCGCCTGCGTCAGTAGGTGCTGACGTGGACGTGGTCGTAGTGGTTGGCGGTCGTGGACCCGCGAGAGGGCATGTAGCGCCACCCCTCGCCCGCGCGCTCGGGCGTCCAGATGTGCTGGCGCCAGATGACGTCGTAGAGGTGCAGCTCGGAGGCGTGCGACTGCAGGAACGCCGCGATCGCGTTGCCGAGGGTGACGTCGCTGGTCATGATGTCCAGCGCGCGGCCCGAGGCGTGCTCGCCGTGCGCGTCCCAGCCGCCGTACGACGTGATCTGCGGGAACGCGTGGCAGACCGACCGGTAGACGAGGACGGCGTTGGCGGTCAGGCCGCTCTCGGTGCTGCTGTCGGGACAGGGCGAGGACGAGAGGCCGGCCGCGGCCGCGACGGGCTTGTCCTCGGACAGGTAGCCGGCCGTGACCCAGCGGGACTCGCCGTCGAGCACGATCTCCTCGCGGTCGGCGTCGGTGCGGCCGGTGACCAGGACCCGCTTGGCGGACTCGATCTCGCCGACCTTCTCGGCCTCCTTGTCCGGACCGGTCCAGAGGTTCAGGACCGTACCGGTCCACCGGTGGAGGTGCGCGCTCTTGATGGCCTTCAGGGTGGCCGCGGCCGACGTCTGCACGTCGAGGGCCCGCTGGAACCTGCCGGCGGCGACGCGCGAGTCGGAGCGCGAGACGACGGTGTCGCGGGTCAGGGCGATGTCGGAGGAGGCCTCCCGCGTCGCGACCAGGTCGCGGGCGGCGGGACTGCTGGCGAGGACGCCGAGGCTGACGACGGACGCCGTCGCCAGGAGGGCGACGGGGCCGGCCACGAGGGCGGCCTTGGGTCTGCGGCGGGCATTGGGCTCCCGCTTGTGGCTGCTGGCCACAGCGCTGATCCTTTGCTGTTGCTTACGGGGGACGTCCGAGAGCCGCGATCTCGTTGGTAACGAAAAGGCAACGGCCACGACTAAAGCACAGCGATTTGGCCGTGTCCCAATCTTGGCGGGTAAAAACGTGGGTGTTCCCAGTCACCCCCCGGTGGTCTCGCTCGCTTCCTCGTGCAGGTGCAGACCACTTCCGTCGGTGTCGTCGAGCCAGCCGTCGGGCAGCGCGACCCTGGCCCGGGGCGAGCCCTGGCGTCCCCGGGGGGTGCCCAGCTCGAGCACCGGGAAGGGCTCGTCGGGGTCGAGCTCGGCGAGCAGCACCTCCAGCGAGGCGAGGGTGTCGACGAGCGCCAGGGAGCGGCGCAGGGTGCCGCCGGCGGCGAAGCCCTTGAGGTACCAGGACACGTGCTTGCGGAACTCCTTGCAGCCGCGCTCCTCCCCCATGTGCTGGCAGAGCAGCTCGGCGTGCCGGCGCATCACGTCGCGCACCTCGCCGAGATTCGGGAGGGTCCTGGTCTCGACAGGCTCGACCGACGACGGTGCCGCGAACGCGGCGGCCAGGTCGCGGAAGAGCCAGGGCCGCCCCAGGCAGCCGCGTCCGACGACGACGCCGGCGGCACCGGTCTGCTCGACCATCCGCACCGCGTCGGCCGCCTCCCAGATGTCGCCGTTGCCGAGGACGGGGATGTCGACGTGGTCGACCAGCCGGGCGATGGCGTCCCAGTCGGCCGCACCGGAGTAGGCCTGGATGACGGTCCGGCCGTGCAGCGCGATCGCCGCGCAGCCGGCCTCCTGGGCGATCCGCCCGGCGTCGAGGTAGGTCAGGTGGTCGTCGTCGAGCCCCTTGCGGGTCTTCATCGTCACCGGCACGCCGTACGGCGTCGCGGCACCGACGGCCTCCTCGAGGATCTCGGCGAGCAGGCCGCGCTTCCACGGCAGCGCCCCGCCGCCGCCCTTGCGGGTCACCTTGGGGACCGGGCAGCCGAAGTTGAGGTCGATGTGGGCGACGCCGTACTCCGCGCAGAGGATCTCGGTCGCCTTGCCGACGTAGACGGGGTCGGTGCCGTAGAGCTGCACCGACCGCACGGTCTCGAGCTCGTCGAAGACCAGCATCTTCTGGGTGGTCTCGTCGCGCTCGACCAGGCCGCGGGACGTGATCATCTCGCACACGTAGAGGCCGGCCCCCTGCTCGGCGCACAGCCGGCGGTAGGCCGCGTTGGTGATCCCGGCCATGGGCGCCAGCACCACGGGGGTGGCGACGTGCAGCGACCCGAGGTCGAGCCCCGAGGGCAGGACGCTGGGCGTGGCGGTGGTCCCGGACATGACCCCATTGTCCCGGACCGGCCGTGCGACGCCGAATCCGGCCGGGGCGGTCAGCCCTTCTTGCCGCCCTTGCCCTTGCCGCCCTTGCCCTTCTCGCCCTTGCCCTTGCCCTTCTCGCCCTTCTTCGAGCCGTCGGCCTTCGGCGTCTCGAGCTCACCGGTCCAGGTGATCGGGTCGAACTCCTGGCTCGGGCGGAAGCTGACCGCGGTCAGGTCGCCGTGGTCGGGCGAGAGGTAGACCAGGCAGACCTTGGTCTTGTCGCCGCCCTTGAACTTCTTCGGGAAGGCCTGGCTCGGGCACGGCTCGAAGGTGCTGGCGAACCGCGACGACTCGATCAGGGTGTTGGCCCCGTCGACGATGTAGAGCGGCACCCCTCGTCCGCCGAGGTCGGTGTTGCCGACGTTCTTGATCGTGGCGTGCACGAAGTAGGGGTTGGTCTTCCGGGTCGCGTCGTCGAGCTGCCAGCCGTCGAACGACTTCTTGAACGTCGTCTTCTCCAGGCGGGTGACGGTGATGTCGAGGACACCGACCAGCTTCTGACGCGGCTCGTACGCCACGACCGCGTCGTCGCCGACACCGAGCTCGCTGCCCTGGGCGGTCAGCTCCACCCCGTCGGGCACCGGGAGGTACGGCGAAGCGCTCGCCGAGGCCGAGCCGGACGACGGGCTTCCGCTGGGTCCGGCCGCGGGGTCGTCGACGCTGCCTGAGCACCCGCTCACCGCGAGCACACCAGCAACCGCCACCCCGAGCAGGGACATCCTCATCATCAGGCCATTCTGCACAGCGGGACCGAGGTTTCCCCACCGGCTCGCCGGGGGTACGACCTCGGGAGGATCCGACTCGGGAGGTGCCGTGACGACCGTTCAGGTGGACCACGGGGCGTTCGACCGCTGGAACGGCGTGGCAGCCGAGCAGTTCGGCGACGGCACCGACTTCGACGTGGTGAAGAAGGTCTGGAACGACCGCGGCTACTGGGACATCTACCTCAAGGAGACTTCGTGACCACCCCGATCGACGAGCGACTGGCCGCCTTCCTGGCAGCGCTCGACAAGCTGCCCGCCCACCGGGGGCTCACCTACCGGGGCAACGACGGGACCGCCGAGGTCCCTCGACGCGCCACCCCCAGCGGGGTGCTGGTCTCGACGTCGCGAGACCTGCGCGTGGCGACAGAGAACTTCCGCACACCCGGGGTCTTCGCCGTGATCAGCTCGAGCGGGCGTGACCTGACCCCGCTCAGCGCGCACCGCGCCGAGCGGGAGGTCGTCTTCCGCCCCGGGTCGATCTTCCTGCCGATCGAGCACCTGGTCGTCGACGGTCTGCGCGTGACGATCATCGAGGAGATCGACACCGACAGCACCCCGGGCGAGCCGCCCGCAGTGACGCTCGACGAACTCCGTGACCAGGTGCGCGCCGACGTCGTCGAGGCGCGCCAGGCGGACCCAGCGACGATCACGTCGCCCGGCAAGTTCGTCGGCCGGCTGGACTGACCGGACCTCAGCAGCCGACGAAACGCTCGGCGAAGTACGACGTGATGCCGTCCAGGCTGATCCGCTCCTGCTGCATCGAGTCGCGCTCGCGCACGGTGACCGCGTTGTCCTCGAGGGTCTCGAAGTCGATCGTCACGCAGTAGGGCGTGCCGATCTCGTCCTGCCTGCGGTAGCGGCGGCCGATCGCGCCGGAGTCGTCGAAGTCGACGTTCCAGTTGCGCCGCAGCTCGGCCGACAGCGCCTTGGCCTTCGGGGACAGGTCGGCGTTGCGGCTCAGCGGCAGCACCGCGACCTTGACCGGCGCGAGCCGCGGGTCGAGCCGGAGCACCACGCGCTTGTCGACGCCGCCCTTGGTGTTGGGCGCCTCGTCCTCGGTGTAGGCCTCGACCAGGAACGTCATCAGGCTGCGCGACAGGCCGGCCGCCGGCTCGAGGACGTACGGGAAGTAGCGCTCGTTGGCGGCCTGGTCGAAGTAGGACAGGTCGCTGCCGGAGGCCTCGGAGTGCGTCTTGAGGTCGAAGTCGGTGCGGTTCGCGATCCCCTCGAGCTCGCCCCACTCCGAACCGGCGAA
>JAOPXF010000403.1 GCA_025965295.1 Nocardioides sp. | reverse complement strand
TCGGTGACGCACAGCTCGTCGGCGGTCCGGTTCCACCGCGGGAAGTGCAGGCGGACCGTCTCGACCCACGGGGGCGCCCCGGCCGGGATCCGCTTCTGGTGCACCTTGTCGCCCGCCAGTCCCTTGGGGAAGCGGTGCAGCATGCAGGGCCGCTCGAAGAGCGCGTTGACGATGCCCGGACCGACGGCGAGGTAGTAGTCGACGAGGTCGAGCTTGGTGGCGCCGCTCTCGGGGAAGTAGACCCGGTCGGGGTTGCTGACCCGGACGACCTTGTCGTCGATCTCGATCTCGACCGACGGCGGCTTCGCGGGCATGGCCCCAATCTAGGGGGTGTGTCGTCGTACGGTTCGCACGTGGACTTCGACCAACCGCCCGTCGTGCGGGTCTCCGTGGACGCCGAGCAGCTCCCCGACCCGGAGTCCTGGCCGATGACCGTCCCGGCGGTGGCCCAGCTCGCGCGCGACGGTCTCGACCTGGCGCCGGGGGTCACCTTCCTGGTCGGCGAGAACGGCTCGGGCAAGTCCACGCTGGTCGAGGCGGTCGCGATGGCCTACGGGCTCTCGCCCGAGGGCGGCTCCGTGCAGGGCTCCCACTCCACGCGGCCCTCGGAGTCCGGGCTGTCGGCGGCGCTCACCCTGCGCCGCGGGCTCGGCGCCAGCCGGTGGGGCTACTTCCTGCGGGCCGAGACCATGCACGGCTGGTACACGTTCTTCGAGAACACCGGCCGCGACCTGCCTCCCGGGCAGCCGGTTGGTCCCCGTTTCCACGAGATGAGCCACGGCGAGTCGTTCCTCGAGGTGCTGCGGACCCGCTTCGACTCCCCCGGCTTCTACTGCCTCGACGAGCCCGAGGCTGCCCTCTCGTTCTCCTCCACGCTCGCCCTGGTCTCGGTCCTCGCGGAGGTGGCCGCACGGAGGGGCCAGGTGCTGTGTGCCACGCACTCCCCCGTGCTCGCGGCCATGCCGGGCGCCACGATCCTCGAGGTCGGCGAGTGGGGGCTGCGGCCCACGACGTGGGACGAGCTCGAGCTGGTCCAGCACTGGAAGGCCTACCTGGACTCGCCCGGGCGCTACCTGCGCCACGTCCTGGACGGCTGACCTACAGCTTGCGGAAGAGCGCGATGAACATCGCGTCGGTTCCGTGCCGGTGCGGCCACAGCTGGACCGTGCCGGGCCGTGGCCCGACGCAGTTGGGGACGCCTGGGAGCAGCGTCGTCGCGTCCTCCAGCACCGTGTCCCGGCGGGTCTGCAGCACCGACGAGACCACGCCCTCGGTCTCGGCGAGCACCGGCGAGCAGGTCGCGTAGACCACGACCCCGCCGGGACGGGTCAGGTCGAGGGCCGAGGCCACCAGCGCGCGCTGCAGCAGGACCAGCGTGAGCAGGTCGTCCGGCTTGCGCCGCCACCGTGCCTCGGGCCGCCGGCGCAGCGCGCCCAGCCCGGTGCAGGGGGCGTCGACGAGCACCCGGTCGAAGGTGCCCGGCGCCCACGGCGGCTTCGTCCCGTCCGAGGTGACCACGCCCAGGACCCCGTCGGCCCCCGCGAGCGACCGCGCGACCAGCCGCGAGCGGTGCTCCTGGCGCTCGTTGGCCACCAGCCTGGCCCCACGCCGGGACGCGAGCGCGGCCAGCAGCGCCGCCTTGCCGCCCGGTCCCGCGCACAGGTCGAGCCAGGTCTCGTCGGGTCCGGCGAGCGGTGCGGCGGCCAGGGCCATCGCAACCAGCTGGGAGCCCTCGTCCTGGACGCCCGCCCGGCCCTCGGCGACAGCCGGGACGGCGCCGGGGTCGCCGCCCTCGAGCACGGTCCCGTACGGCGACCAGGGGGTCGGCTCGCCGGGCAGCTCCTCACGCACCGAGCGTCCGGGTCGCGCGACGAGCGTGACCCGAGGCGGCTCGTTGTCGGCGGCCAGCAGGTCGTAGAGCTCGTTCCAGCCGACCGCGTTGCGCAGCTCGTCGACGATCCAGGGTGGGTGGCTGTAGGCGATCGAGGCGAACCGGGTCGGCGAGACCCGCGGGTCGGGGGCGACCCGCCCGATCCACTCGGGCAGCTCGTGCTCTGCCACCTTGCGCAGCACCGCGTTCGCGAAGCCCGCGGCACCCGAGCTCACCTTGGCGCGCACGAGGTCGACGGTCGTGTTGATCGCGGCGTGGCTGGGCACCCGCATCGAGAGCAGCTGGTGCGTGCCGAGCCGCAACGCGTCGAGCACCTTCGCCTCGACCTTGCTCAGGGGTCGGTCGACACACGCGGCGAGGATCGCGTCGTAGGTCCCCCGGCGCCGGATCGTGCCCGACGCGAGCTCGGTGACGAAGGCGGCGTCCCGCCCGCTCAGGCCGTGGTGGCGCAGCACGGCGGGCAGCACGAGGTTGGTGTAGGCCTGCTCCACCCGGACGGCCTTGAGCACGTCCAGGGCGGCGGCGCGAGCGGGGTCGACCGTGGGTCTCGGCCCCGCCGGCCGCCCACTCGGCCGTGGCCCCCGTTGCCGGGGCTCAGGCATCCTCGAAGTACTTCCTGGCCAGGGTCTTGGGCGCCTTGGCCGCCCACGCGTCGGTGATGATCTCCACGAGCTCGTCACGCTCGATCTCGCCGAGCCGCGACTCCTGGACCAGGACCGCGTTGTAGCCACGGAAGTGGTCGATCGTGAAGAACGGCAGTCGGTCGTCCTCGACCAGCGCCAGCTTCTCGACCTCGGTGGGGGTGGTGATGACCAGGAGGTCGTCGTACAGCTCGCCGGTCTCTGGGTCGACGGCGGTCTTGTGCGGCATCCGGTAGAGGAGGAAGCCCTTGCCGCGCACCTTGTACGTCGGTCGGTCGCCCCACGACGTTCCGAACTCCACCTCGGGCAGGCTCAGGCAGATCTCCGCGACGTCGTCCGCGTGGGCCTTGCGAGTCATGAGGTCGACCGTAGTGCGCCCTCGCTCAGGCGTCACCGAAACACGCACCCGTGTCGAGGCGGACGCCGCGGGCCCAGTCGGCGGCGTTCATCTGCTTGCGGCCGTGGGCCTTCACCTCACCGAGACGCACGGCCTCGGTCCCGGTGCCGACGAGCACGTCGTTCTTCCCGATCTGGAGCACGCCGGGCGCGAGGCGTGTCTCGGGCTGGGCCGCGGGGATCGTCACGGGTCCGAGCTTGATCCGCTCGCCCTGGTGGGTCGACCAGGCACCCGGGCTGGGCGTGCAGGCGCGGATCCGGCGGTCGACGGCGACAGCGGGCTCGCGCCAGTCGACGTGCGCGTCGTCGACCAGGATCTTGGGCGCGAGGGAGATGCCGTCCTCGGGCTGCTCGCGCGCCTCCAGCGAGCCGTCCTCGATGCCGTCGAGGGTGACGACGAGCAGGCCGGCCCCGCCCTCGGCCAGCCGGCCGAGCAGGTCGCCGGCGGTGTCGGTGGGCCGGATCCGCTCGGTCATCACTCCGAACGTCGGCCCGGCGTCGAGCTCCCGCACGATGCGGAACGTGGTGGCGCCGGTGACCTCGTCGCCGGCCCAGATCGAGTGCTGCACGGGGGCGGCGCCGCGCCAGGCGGGCAGGCACGAGAAGTGCAGGTTGATCCAGCCGTGGACGGGGATGTCGAGGGCGGACTGCGGCAGCAGGGCGCCGTAGGCCACCACCGGGCAGGCGTCCGGTGCCAGGGCGCGCAGCGCCTCCTGGAACTCCGGGTCGCGGGGGTGTTCGGGCTTGAGGACCGGTACGCCGAGCTCCTCGGCCCGGCGGGCCACGGGGCTCGCCTCGAGCCGGCGGCCGCGCCCGGAGGGCGCGTCGGGCCGGGTCACGACCCCCACCAGCTCGTGGCGGGACTGCGCGACGGCGTCGAGAGCGGGTACGGCGACCTGGGGGGTGCCGGCGAAGACGACCCTCATCAGAACGGCAGGCCGTTCGTGGCGTGCGGGGAGAGCCGCACCTGGGGCCGCTCGAGACCGAACCACTCGGACTCGCGGATCGCCTTCATCGCGGCCTTGCGGGCCTCGGCGTCGAGCCGGTCGACGAAGAGGATGCCGTCGAGGTGGTCGGTCTCGTGCTGGATCGCCCGGGCGAGGAAGTCGGAGCCCTCGATCGTGACCGGGTCGCCGTACATGTTGAAGCCGTGAGCGACGACATGGAGGGCGCGCGTGCAGTCGAAGGACAGGTCCGGGATCGACAGGCAGCCCTCGAGGCCGTGCTGGGTCTCGTTCGACAGGTCCAGGCGCGGGTTGACCAGGTGACCGACCTCGCCCTCGACGTTCCAGGTGAAGACCCGCAGGCCCACGCCGAGCTGGGGCGCGGCGAGTCCGGCTCCGGGGGCGTCGAGCATGGTGTCGGTGAGGTCCTCGATGAGCCTGCGCAGCTCCTTGTCGAAGTCGACGACCTCGAGGGCCGGCTTGCGCAGGACGGGGTCGCCGAAGAGGCGGATGGGCTGGATGGCCACGGAGCTCCTTGCACTGGGGGATGCGGGGCCAGTCTAGGGATGCGCTTCGCCGGCCGTGGGGGGTCCACCCCCATTCGCGGTCAGCCGATCGAGAGCGGGTCGACCTGGATCCGCACGGCGTCGAGCTTGCGGCTCGAGCGCAGCCGCTGGAGGTCGCCGAGCGCCTTCGAGAGCGCCGGACCGTGCGCGCGCGGCACCCGGACGACCACCCGGGACTCGTCGGCGCCGGTGGCGACCGGGCCCAGCACCTCGGCGGCCGCCGGGGCGTCCAGCAGGGTCACGGCGTCGTCGACGGCACCGGGGCTGCCGGTGATGGTGGCCAGCCGGGACGCGGGCGGCAGGTGGGCCTCCAGCCGCTCGCGGGTCTCGCGGGCGGCGAAGCCCGCCAGGTCCCACCGCACCAGAGCCTGCAGCGCCGGGTGGGTCGGGTCACCGACCGCGACCACCGCGCCACCCGGCCGGACCAGCGCGGCCGCGTTGGCCCAGCGGCGCAGCGCCTCCTCGACGGTGCGCAGGTCGGTGCGGCCGAGCATCAGCCAGGTGTCGAGCAGCACCACCGTGGCGTAGCCGCCCTCGGCGACCGGCTCGGCACCGGGCGTCGCGACCACGATCGCCGGCCGGGCGTCCACGTCGGCGAGGACCGTGTCGCCGCTCGAGGTGCGGACCAGGGTCGAGGGGAAGCTGCGACCGAGCTCCTCGGCCGTGCGGGCGTCGCCGAGCACCGGTGCGCGCAGGCCGCGGTCACCGCACTCCGGGCAGGACCACGCCTCGGCGACCGTGGCGCACCAGCGGCACGCCGGCGGCGATGTGGGCGCCGGGATCGCGAGCGGGCCCGTGCAGACGGGGCACCGTGCAGGGGTGCGGCACCGCTCGCAGGCAAGGGAGGCGACGTAGCCGACGCGAGGCGTCTGGACGAGGACGGGTCCGGTGGTGAGACCCACCCGGATCGCCTCGTGGACCTCGCGTGGCACCCGCGTTGCGCGGGTGTGGGGATCGCGGGCGAGGTCGCGGTCGGACGCGCCGGCGATGCTGACCGTGACCCGCGCGCGCAGCACCTCGCGGGGCGGTGACAGCTCCCGGGCCCACCCGGTCTTGAGGAGGTAGTGGCCCTCGACGGTGCGCGCGAAGCCGCCGACCAGCACGGCGGTGCCCTCCCGCTCGGCGCGCAGCAGCAGGGTCTCGCGGGTGTGCGGATAGGGAGCCCGGGGCTCGGCGTGCAGGTCGTCGCCGTCGTCCCAGATCGCGACCAGGCCGAGGTCGTGCACGGGGGCGAACCCGGCGGCGCGGGTGCCCACCACGACCCGCCGGGCGCCCCTGCTGACCGCGAGGAAGTCGGCGTAGCGGCGGGCGGGGCCCGCCTCGGCGGTGAGCGCCACGTGGTGGCCCTCCCCCAGCACGGCGGTGAGGGCCCGGTCGACCCGCGCGACGTCCTTGCCGTCGGGCACGCACAGCAGCGCGCCGCGCCCCCCGGCGTACGTCGCCGCCGCGGCGTGCGCGAGAAGGTGCGGCCAGTCGGTCGCCGGTGCGGCCGCCCAGACGGCCCGGGGGCTGCCACCCTCGGCCAGGTGCCGCAGGAAGGCCGCACCGGGCTCGTGGCCGCGCCACGCGTCGCTCGCCGCGGCCGCGTCGAAGGAGACCGGTGCGTCCGCGGGGGTGGAGGGTTGCTTCTCGGTGGTGGCGTGCCGCGCCGGGACCGCGAGGCGCAGCACGTCGGAGCGGGTGCCGGCGTAGCGCTCGGCGACGTCGGCGGTGAGCGCCGCGACCGCCGGGCTGAGGACCGGCTCGGCGCTGACGACCCGGCGCAGCGCGGCGAGCGTGCCGGTGTGGCTGCTGCTCGGGGCCCGCTCGAGGACGTAGCCGTCGACGTCCTGGCCGGCGAAACGCACTTTCACGCGGGCACCCGGGACGGCGGTGTCGGCCATGGCCGCCGGGACGGAGTAGTCGAACGGGCGGTCCAGGTGGGCCAGCGGCACGTCGACCAGCACGCGGGCGACCGGATCGACGGCCGCCACCTCGGCCGCGGCGGCCTGCTTCTTCCGGGCCCGGGCCGTGCGGGCCCTGGCGTCCCGGACCTGCTTGCGCACCAGGACCGGCAGCTCGAACTGCTCCTCGGTCCGCTCGGTCATGGGCGCATGTCTACCAGCGCCCACCGACCGTCCGGAAAGACGCCGACCCGCCCGAAACTTTCGGGCGGGTCAGCGTGTTGTGGTCGAGACAGGGTCAGCCGGCGACGGCGGCCTTCAGGGCGTCGGCACGGTCGGTGCGCTCCCAGGTGAACTCGGGGAGCTCCCGGCCGAAGTGGCCGTAGGCGGCGGTCTTGGCGTAGATCGGGCGCAGCAGGTCGAGGTCGCGGATGATCGCGGCCGGACGCAGGTCGAAGACCTGGAGCACGGCGTCCTGGATCCGCTCGTCGGAGACCGTGCCGGTGCCGAACGTCTCGATGAACACCCCGACCGGCTGGGCCTTGCCGATGGCGTAGGCGACCTGGGCCTCGCAGCGGCGGGCCAGGCCGGCCGCGACGACGTTCTTGGCCACCCAGCGCATCGCGTAGGCGGCGGAGCGGTCGACCTTCGACGGGTCCTTGCCGGAGAAGGCACCACCACCGTGGCGGGCCATGCCACCGTAGGTGTCGACGATGATCTTGCGGCCGGTCAGCCCGGCGTCGCCCATGGGGCCGCCGACGACGAAGCGGCCGGTCGGGTTGACCAGCAGGCGGTAGCCCTCGGACGGGATCGCGAACAGGTCGAGGACCGGGTCGATGACGTGCTTCTTGATGTCGGCCTCGAGCGCG
>JAOPXF010000311.1 GCA_025965295.1 Nocardioides sp. | reverse complement strand
GGGCGCTCGGGATGGTCTGCCACGGCATCGGCGCGCGCCGGGGCTTCGAGCCCAAGGCCCAGTCGCACGCCTACGATGCGCTCGCCGCGTGGGGCCTGCCGACCTCCGACCAGGTCAGGGTGCTGGCGACGCTGCGCGAGGTCGAGGAGTTCATCGAGAACGCCGGCGAGCACCGCCACACCATGGTCCCCTACGAGATCGACGGCGTGGTCGTGAAGGTCGACGACGTGACGCTCCAGCGCCGGCTCGGGTCGACCAGCCGGGCGCCGCGGTGGGCGATCGCGTTCAAGAACCCACCCGAGGAGGTCAACGCCCGGCTCCTCGCGATCGAGGTCAACACCGGCCGCACCGGCCGGGTCACGCCGTACGGCGTCATGGAGCCCACCCGCGTGGCCGGCTCGACCGTCGAGATGGCGACCCTGCACAACGCGCACGAGGTGAAGCGCAAGGACGTCCGCCCCGGGGACACCGTGGTGCTCCGCAAGGCGGGCGACGTGATCCCCGAGATCGTCGGCCCGGTGCTGGCGCTGCGGCCCAAGGGGCTGCGGCCGTGGAAGATGCCGACGAGGTGCCCCGCCTGCAAGACCCCTCTCGCCCAGCAGAAGGAGGGCGACAAGGACCTCCGCTGCCCCAACCACCAGTTCTGCCCGGCCCAGGTGCGTGAGCGGGTCTACCACGTCGCCGGCCGCGGGGCGTTCGACATTGAGGGGCTCGGCTACGAGGCCGCGGCTGCGCTGCTCGACGCGCACGTGATCGACAACGAGGGCGACGTCTTCGACCTCGACGAGGCCAAGCTGCTCCGGGCGCCGCTGTTCACCCGGGCGCCGAAGAAGGGCGCCCTTCGAGACGGCGCTGGCGCGCCTCCTCAGGAACCGGGAGCCAAGGAACTGTCGGCCAACGGCCAGCGCCTCCTCGACAACCTGGCGAAGGCCAAGGAGGTCCCGCTGTGGCGGGTCCTTGTCGCCCTGTCGATCCGCCACGTCGGGCCCACCGCTGCCCGCGCGCTCGCGGCCGAGTTCGGCTCGATGGACGCCATCCGCGCGGCCTCCGAGGAGCAGCTCGCGGCGGCAGAGGGGGTCGGGCCGACCATCGCCGAGTCCGTGATCGAGTGGTTCGCGGTCGACTGGCACCGCGAGATCGTCGACAAGTGGGTCCTCGCCGGCGTGACGATGGCCGACGAGCGCGACGAGTCGACGCCGCGCACGCTCGAGGGACTCACGCTGGTGGTCACCGGCTCGCTGGTCGACTTCAGCCGCGACGGCGCCAAGGAGGCGATCCTCTCCCGCGGCGGCAAGGCCTCGTCGTCGGTGTCGAAGAAGACCGACTACGTCGTCGTGGGCGACAGCCCCGGCTCCAAGGCCGACAAGGCCGAGCAGCTCGGTGTGCCCATCCTCGACGAGGCCGGCTTCAAGGTCCTCCTCGAGCGCGGGCCTTCGGCCTAGACGGCCGTCAGAGCGCGTACGCCGTCTGGTGCCGCGGCTGGTAGAGCTGGAGGTCGTCGGCGCCCGGCACCTGGACCATCGCCACGATCCCGTAGCCGTGGTCGTCCGGGCCTGAGCTGAACTCCGCGCCCTTGGCGCGCAGCTCGGCCATCGTCGACTCGAGGTCGTCGACGATGAAGCTGATGGCGTGGTGCCGCGGGCTGGTGGACCCGTCGTGCATCGGACCGGTCGGATGCACGCCCAGCTCGCTCGGCCCGGTCCGGAAGATCAGCCAGTTGTGGTCGCCGGTGCCGGCGTCCACGTTCGGGAGGCCGAGCACGTCGGTGAAGAAGGCCCGGGTCGCGTCGGCGTCGTCGGAGTAGACCAGCGTGTGGCAGGCAAGGAGCATCCGGCCAGCGTGCTCCGGTCGTGACGCGTTGGCAACCGGGGACAGCCCCGGCCCTCTCAGGACTCGAAGGTCTGGTTGCCGTAGCGCAGGTCGTCGGGTGCCATTCCGCCGCCCTCCTTCGGGATCTCGACCGAGCCGGTCGTGCACTCGCCGCTGGCGGTCGAGCAGGTGACCACGTGCTGGGCCTTGACCGTGAAGAGGTCGCCGTCGGGCGACCAGCCGTAGTCGTAGGCCTGACCCTGGAACGTGAGGTGGGTGCCGGCCTCGATGTCGTACACGTCGAAGGAGCCGTCCTCGGCACCGTTGACCGCGAACCGCCCGTCCGGGGACAGGGTCAGGTAGCCGTAGGCGTCGAACTGGACGGTCAGCAGGGTGTCGCCCGTCTCGACGTCGACCACCCTGGCGGTGCCGCCCTTCGGATCGCCGCTGGAGACGACCGCGCGCCCCCCGTCGATGTCGGGGTAGCCGCCCGGGACTGTGTCGGTCTCGCCGATCTCGCCGGTGCGCCAGTCCACGGTGCGCATCACGTCATCGGTCCCGACGTACACCGTGTCGCCGCTGAGCGCCACGGGCGGGCCGGACCAGCCGCCCCACTCGAAGCTGCCGGGCATCGTGACCCGGGCGACCTCCTCGTCGGTGGAGACGTCGTGCACGACGACCTGCACCTGATCGTCCTTCACCTCGGTGTAGGCCAGGTAGGGCTGGGTCGGGTCGACGCCGGGGACGGACTCCTCGGTGACGACCGAGACCGGCTTGACGGCACCGTCGGGCGTGACGAGCGAGAAGCGCTGGGGACCGCCGCCGTCGCTGGAGTTGTTGTTGCCGTGCCGCACGAGGAGGCCGGCCGACGTGTAGTACGTCGACTTGATGGCCTTGTCGTCGATCGCCACGTGCTGCTCGCCGCCGTCCCAGTAGACGGTGGTGCCGAGCGAGAAGACCGCTCCGTGGCCGGTGCTCGGCCCCGCGGGGTCGATGCCCCGGGCGTCGTGGTCGCCCCCTCCGGTGGCGAGTCCGAGGCCGAGGCCCACGCCGAGCACGGCGACGACCGTCACGACGGCCGCACCGGTGCGCAGACGGCGATGCCGGCGGAGGGTCCGGCCGCGGACCAGGACGTCGTGGGCCGGGGGCGGGGGCACGGCGAGTGCCGAGGCCTCGTCGTGCAGCAGGGTGCTGAGTCGTTCAGTCATGGTGGGCTCCCAGGGTCTGGGGGACGACCGCGTCGCCGAGCAGCATGCGCAGCCGGGCGAGGGCGTCGGAGGTCTGGCTCTTGACGGTGCCCTTGGAGCAGCCGAGGGCGGAGGCGGCCTGGGCGACGCTCAGGTCCTCGTAGTAGCGCAGCACGACGACGGTGCGCTGGCGCGGGGGCAGCTGCCGGAGGGCGTCGACGACGGCGGGACGGTCGCTGTGGTCGGTCTCGTAGCCCGGCTCCGGGAGCGACGCGGAGGGGCGTTCGTTGCGCCAGGACTTCTTGCGGAACCACGACGCCGCCGTGTTCAGCAGCACCGTGCGCGCGTAGCCGTGGGCTGCGTCGACCTCGCGCACCCGGTGCCACGCGGCGTACGTCTTCGCCAGGGAGGTCTGGACTAGGTCCTCGGCCTCGGCGTGGTAGCCGAGGAGGAGGTACGCCGTCCGGTACAGCGACGCCCACGACGCATGGACGAAACTCGGTGTACTCGGCGTCGGACGGGGGTCGTCCGGTCAGGTGCGGCATCGGTTCTCCTTCGCTCGGTCACCCTGTCAGATGCGGTGACGGGCGGAAGGGTTGGTTTCTGGGACCCGGCGCGAGGGTAGAAGGGAGCCATGACTGCTGAACTCGCCGTTGAGCTCGCCGACCTCCGGGGCTGGGCCGGTCAGGTCGGACGCGCCGGCACCGACTGCGGGGGCCTCTCGGGCTACCTGGCCACCAACGTCCCGGACGGCGACTTCGGGCGCATCCTGTCGCTGATCACCGGCCCCTACGAGGGGATGGCCACGAGCGTCCGGGAGGGTGTGGCGACCGATGGTGACCGCCTCGGCCTGTTCGGGACCTCCCTGACCGCCGTGGGTCGAGACCTCGCCCGCACCGACTCACAGGTCGCCCAGGACTTCGGGAAGGGCGCGCGGATCACCGACGACGGACGCGCCTCGAGCGCCTTCTCCGACGACGGCGCCGCGACGCCTGCCGCCCCCTCCGGAGGCGGCGAGAGCCTTCCCGAGGTCAGCTTCGGGTGGCTCTTCGACAAGGCCTGCGAGCTCATCTCGTGGGTGGGTGGCCCCGACCTGCGGGAGTGGGTGACCGAGCAGATCGCCGGCGACGTCGAGAAGGCCTCCCTGCAGGCGTCGGCGTGGGGCAACGCCGCCGACGCGATGCGCGGCTGCGGCGGCAACCTGACCCGGGGTGACGCGGCGATCCGGGGCGTGTGGACGGCGCAGGCGGCCAACGCGGCCGGGACCTACCTCGACGAGTGGCACACCTCGCTCGAGAAGCAGGCCGCGGCGATGGACCAGGTCAGCGGCTACCTGCACGACATGGTCCAGCAGGCCGTGGACATGGCCCAGGTCGTCGTGGACATCGTCAAGGAGATCATGAGCATCATCAGCGCC
>JAOPXF010000298.1 GCA_025965295.1 Nocardioides sp. | reverse complement strand
ACGGGGACCTCGTCCGCACCGGCTCGCATCGCCTGGAAGAGGGCCACGCTCAGGGCACCTCGTGCCTTCGGAATCCGCATGGCCCGACCGTACCCGGGCGGCGGCGGCCCCTAACCAACCCTCAGGGGTGAGGCCGGCCTCCCTCAGAACTGCACCTGCGGGGCGACCTGCTGGCCGTCCGGGGCGTCGTAGAACTCGCGCTTGTGCACGTTCGCGATGCCGGTGAGGAACATCCACGGAATCGTCTGGGTCAGCTTGTTCAGCGACGCGACCGCGTCGTTGTAGTACTGGCGCGCGAACGAGATCTGGTTCTCGGTCTCGGCGAGCTGCTGCTGCAGCTCGAGGAAGTTCGTGTTCGCCTTGAGGTCCGGGTAGGCCTCGGCCACCGCGTTCACCTTGACCAGCGCCTGCTGCAGGGCGGCGTCGGCTGCGGCCTTCGCCGGCACGTCGTCACCGGCAGCGGCGGCCTGGACCCCGGCCCGGGCCCGGGTGACCTCCTCGAAGACCCCCTTCTCGTGAGCGGCGTACCCCTTGACCGTCTCCACCAGGTTGGGGATCAGGTCGGCACGGCGGGTCAGCTGCACGTCGATGCCGCCCAGCGCCTCCTGGGCGCCGATGTCGGCGGTGCGCAGCTTGTTGAAGCCGGTGATGACGAAGCCCACGAGGGCGACGACCACCACGATCACGATGATGGCGATGAGCATCTGGGAGTCCTGTCTGCTGGTTCGGGTCTGTTGATCATGCTGGATGGCGCGCGAGGTCACCAGGTGCCCCCGCCGCCTCCGCCGCCGCCCCCGCCGCCGGAGAAGCCGCCGCCGGAGGACGAGGAGCTCTGGGTCGCCTGGTACGACGAGATCGCGCTGTCGACGGTGGAGGAGAAGTCGTCGACCATGGAGCTCACGTAGCTCCCGGCCGCAGCGCCGGCGTAGGCGTTGCCGAAGTAGCTCGGCACCGGCGGCTCGCTCGCCGTCTCGGTGCGGTACTTCGCCGCCCACTCGTCGGCGCAGCCGAAGGCCACCGCCCACGGGATGTAGGCCGTGTAGAGCTCCTCGCGCCCCGAGAAGTCGAAGCGCTCCTTGCTGGAGTCGGTGGAGAGCACCCGCTGGAAGCCGCCCACCCGTGACCACAGGTCGCGCCCAGACCTCGTGCGCTTGGTGCCTGAGCCCCGAGCCATCAGCGAGGCGCCGAAGAGCGCGAAGAGCCCGGGGACCAGGCCCACCGCGGTCATCGAGAAGGGGTTCCAGATCGCGACGACGATCTCCGCCGCGAGGGCGCCCAGGATCACGGTCGAGCCGAGCCCGCCGAGGCCGCTCATCACCATGTGGCCCGCGCGCGTGGCCCAGTCACGGGCGTTCTGCTCGAACGACGCAATCTCGGTCTTGAGCCGCTTTCCGGCCTCGACGTCCTTCGGGGACGCCGTGAACGTGGTCCCCGGACCACCGAGGAGGTGCGCGACGCCGCCGGTGACCGGGTCGAGCCCGGCCCACCCCTCGAAACCGGACTTGTCGGTGATGGTCCAGGTGCCCTCGTGCCTGTCGAGGTCGATGGCGCCCTTCTCCGCGGCGTACATCAGGGTCGCGACGTACGCCTCCTTGTCGATGGTCTCCCGGAGGATGTACGTCGCCTGCGCCGGGCCGAGGCCGTCGGGCGGGGCGTACATCAGCGGGAAGCCGGGCTGCCGCTCCCACGAGCGGCGGCTGACGACCGCGCCCACGACGGCGGCCGCCAGCGCGAGCAGCAGGACCAGGGCCAGCAGCGGCACGCTGGTGCCGAGCACGCGGTCGAAGCGAGCGGTCCATGGCAGCGTCAGGCCGGCGGACGGGGTGGCGAGGTCCAGGCCGGTCCCGAGTGTGACGGGGGTGTTCGCCGCCAGCTCGCCGGTGCGGACGGTCAGGGTGTCACTGCCGTCGCCCGAGAGCCTGTCGCAGGGCTGGCCGTCCCCGAAGCCGATGAAGCACCGGGTACCCCTCGCGTCGGCCGGCAGGTGGACGGTGAGCTGCGACTGCTCGATGGTCTGCGACCAGCCGCTCGGGATGAGCTGCCAGTAGAACTGCGAACGCTGGTGGGTCTCGGTGCCCGGCTCGATCACGCCGTCGATCACGTAGCGGATGACATAGGTGTGCAGGCCGGTCGGGACCGTCGTGGGCGCGGACCCGATCTTCGCGTCCGTCACCCGGCCGTGGTCCTCCTTCAACAGCTCGAAGGCGACGTCGCGGCCGTCCATCGTCACGGAGACGTCGTGGACCACGCGCCGGGCGTGGGGCGCGCTCGCGTCCGCCCGGTCCCACAGCCGGAAGATCCCGTGCTTCCCGGGCGTGCGGAAGTCGAACTCCAACGTCTCCTCGACGGTCAGGTCGCCGTCCACGGCCAGGTCGAAGTCGGCGGCGTACGACGTGATCGCGGCGTCGGTGGCGGGGTCGCTCACGGTGCCGGAGTCCCACGACGTGGCCGGCAGCAGGAGGATGGCAAGGAGCACGCCGAGGCCGAGGACGTACGCCGCGAGGCGCTTCATCGAGCGGAGCCTAGGGGTCACCCGACCGGGCCGTCGCGCAACGGCCGAAACCCGCGTGCCGACTGTCGGTGCCGACTGGAAGAGTGTGCCGACGAT
>JAOPXF010000281.1 GCA_025965295.1 Nocardioides sp. | reverse complement strand
GCTGAACTCCCCCGCCCGGCCGACCAGGTAGTTCTCGTGGCAGCCGTAGGAGTTGCCCGCGGAGTCGGTGTTGTTCTTGAAGAGGTAGATCTCGCCCTGGATGCCCTCGTCGTGGAGGCGCTGCTCGGCGTCGAGCAGCAGGCCCTCGAGCACCCGCTCCCCCGCCTTGTCGTGGGTGACCAGCTCGACCACGTCGTCACACTCGGGGGTGGCGTACTCGGGGTGGCTGCCTACGTCGAGGTAGAGCCGGGCACCGTTGCGCAGGAACACGTTGCTGCTGCGCCCCCAGCTGACGACCTTGCGGACCAGGTAGCGCGCGACCTCGTCGGGGCTCAGCCGCCGCTGGCCCTTGAACGTGCACGTGACGCCGTACTCGTTCTCGATCCCGAAGATCCGTCGGTCCACGCCGCCAGCCTACGGCGCGGTGGTGAGAACGCGCGGCGACTCGGCGTCTCCGGACCCCGGGGTTTGGTCCCCAACCGCGCAATTTGGGGCCGCAATCATGCGGTTCGTGACCATTGGCCGTTCATCAGCCAGCGGTTCTGGAGCCGACGGCGACCGACCTCGGAGAAGCACGAGTGCTCCAGCCACGTGGTCCACCTCCGGAGCCGGGTCGGCCGGTGCGGACGTCCGATGGCGCGGTCGAGCTCCTGCAGGGTCACCCGCGGCTGGTGCACGAGGTCCGGGGCGGTGTACGCGCGGCGGACCACTCCGATCTCCACGAGACGACGATCCCGCCTGCGGTCGGTGGTGCGGCGCGGGGGCTCGTCGTGGACGGCTCCGTCGTACTCGTGCGCGAAGTTCGTGCCGCGGACCAGGAGGTCCACCCGGGCCACGAACCGCCCTTCCTGGTCGACGAGGTCCACCTGAGGCTCGACCGGGATCCCGGCGAGCTCATGGAAGAGCCGCAGCAGCACCTCCCACCGGGACTCCGCCCTTCCGTCAGCGAGTCCCGCGGCGCCGCGAAGGCGCCGTACGCCGGGGCGCGAGGTGGTGCAGAAGGCAGCCAGCGACTTGCGTGTCACGTCGCCACTGCGAAGAGCGGCCTCGATCATCACGACGAGGTCGAGAAGGGCGAGGTCGCGCGCCGCGCGCAACAGCACCTCCTCCGGCGCGTCGACCGGGAACCCGTGTCGCATCTGCGGCACGGCACTGCGGTCGAGACGCGAGCAGATCAGCCCCGCCCGACGGGGACGGTTGCTGTGCAGGCCGGCGGCCGCGAAGACCGGCACGAACTCGGGCAGGCGCGGGAGCCACCAGCCGTAGAGGTCCGCGGCGGTGAGGTGGGTGAAGACGGCGTCGTCGGGCAGGACGAGCTGCCACGCCGACAGCTCACGGAACCACTCCTGGCGGGCGTCCGGGTCGGGCGCGACGGGGAGGAACAGGCCATGACTGACCCGCCTGAAGTCGGCTGACCTGATCTCGCCCCTGACGGGCCCCAGTTCTTCGTGCACGGGATCGATCGTCGATCCCCGACCGGCGCCATGCCACCCCGGGATCGCGGGCTGTGGATGACGGTGCCCGGACAACCGGACCCGATGACCGGCCATTGGTCACAAACCGCGGGTTCCGGGTGGCAAATGTCGCGGTTGGGGACCAAACCCCACCTCCCGGACCCGCCCAGCTAGGGCGCGATCGGTGGAGCCGTGGGTGGCTCGCCGGTCGTGGGGTCCTCGAGGGGCGGCGTGGCGCCACTCTCCTGGTCCGTGGGGTCGGCGGGGTCGTCCCGGCCGGCGTCGGATGGCACGGGGCCGGGATCGCCGTCACCCGGGGTCTCGGGGCTCGCCTCGGCCGGCCCGCGGTCGCCGAGCAGCTCGGAGATCCGTACGGGACGGATCCGGCTGAACTTGCGGGCCTGGGCGCGGGTGCGGTCGAGGACCGCGACCTCGAGGTCCTCCTCCGGGATCACCCGGTCGGCCGTGTGGCCCTTGTCGTCCGCGGTGTGGCCGAGCGCCGCCACGGCAGTGCGCAGCGCCTCGGAGAGGTCGGCTCCCTCGCTGTAGTGATCCTCGAGGTACGACGCCACGGTGTCGGCGGCACCACCCATGACGGCGTAGCCGTGCTCGTCGGCGACCTGGCCGTCGTACGTGAGCCGGTAGATCTGGTCGTCGGCGGGGACGTCGCCGATCTCGGCGACGAAGATCTCGACCTCGTAGGGCTTCTCGCCGCCGCTGGAGAAGATCGTGCCGAGCGTCTGGGCGTAGGCGTTGGCGAGGCCACGGCCGGTGACGTCGCGGCGGTCGTAGGCGTAGCCGCGCATGTCGGCCAGCCGGACGCCGGCGATCCGCAGGTTCTCGAACTCGTTGTAGCGGCCGACGGCCGCGAACGCGATCCGGTCGTAGATCTCGGACACCTTGTGGAGGGCCTGGGAGGGGTTCTCGGAGACGAACAGCACGCCGTCGGCGTACTGGACGACCACGACCGACCGTCCGCGGGCGATGCCCTTGCGGGCGAAGTCGGCCCGGTCCTTCATCAGCTGCTCGGGCGAGACGTAGAACGGCATGCTCATCGGTCGTCACCGCCCGTCGTCAGCGAGGCCGGCGGCCCGTCGGGCCGTCGCATCCGCCCGGCGATGACGCGGTCGGCGATCGCCGCGACCTCGGCGTCGTCCATCCGGCGCCCGCCCTCGGCGGTGATCACCTGCACGACGGGGAAGATCCGCCGGGTGAGGTCGGGACCGCCGGTGGCGGAGTCGTCGTCGGCGGCGTCGTAGAGCGCCTCGACGACGGCCTCCACGGTCTGCTCGGCGGTGAAGTCGTCGCGGTAGAGCTTCTTGAGCGCACCGCGGGCGAACAGCGAGCCGGAGCCGACCGAGTGGA
>JAOPXF010000272.1 GCA_025965295.1 Nocardioides sp. | reverse complement strand
ACGAGCCAGGGGTCGGGTTCAGGCGCACGACCCGTCACCTGGTCCGCGACGCATCACGGTCCGGACCCCGGTAGCTCAGCCGAAGGGGAGTGGTTCCGGTGCGAGGCTGACGGCGTGGGCACGGGCTGCGGTGAGCCGGCGGCGGTGGTGCTGGCGGCAGAGCACCTCGTAGGCGACGTCCGCCGGCGTGGAGTCCTGCTCCTCGACGTCCCCGACGACGATCACCTCGCCCTCGGTGACCATGACGCCGTTCTCGGTGCGCGCGTTGTGGGTGGCCCGCTTGCCGCACCAGCACAGGGCCTCGACCTGGAGCACCTCCATCCGGTCCGCCAACTCGACGAGCCGGGCGGCGCCGGGGAACATCCGGGTCCGGAAGTCGGTGAGGATGCCGAAGCAGAAGACGTCGAGCTGCAGCTCGTCGACGATCTTGGCGAGCTGCTCGACCTGGGCTGCCGTGTAGAACTGGGCCTCGTCGCAGATGAGGTAGTCGATCCGGCCGCCCTGGGTGAGCGTGGTGACGATGAAGCGCCAGAAGTCGAAGTCCGGGTTGACCTCCTGTGCCTCGTGGGTGAGCCCGAGGCGTGAGGAGATGACCGCGCTCCCGGCCCGGTCGTGGCTCGTGAAGATCTGCCCCACCCTGCCGCGCGCGGCGTGGTTGTGGTTCGTCTGGAGCGCCAGGGTCGATTTGCCGGAGTCCATGGTGCCGGTGAAGAAATGCAGTTCAGCCACGGGAAGCGATCCTTTCACAGAGGTCTGGTGGAGGATGACCCCGTGACCGGTCCACTGATCTCCGTCGACGAGCTGCGGGCCGCGCTCGCCGACGTCACCGTCCTGGATGTGCGCTACCGGATGGGCGGACCGCCCGGCGCCGGTGAGTTCGCCGCCGGCCACGTGCCCGGCGCTGCGTACGTCGACCTCGACGCCGACCTGGCCGCCCCGCCCGGCCCGGGAGGCCGACACCCGCTGCCCGCGACGGGTGACTTCGAGCGGGCGATGCGGCGCGTGGGCGTGTCCGGCTCCCGGCCCGTGGTCGTGTACGACGACTGGTCGGCCCATGCGGCCGGTCGGGCGTGGTGGCTGCTGAGGTACCACGGGCACCCCGACGTGCGGGTCCTCGACGGCGGCTGGGCAGCGTGGCGGCGCGCCGGTGGTCCCGTGGAGACTGGGGAGACCGACCCGGAGGCGGGCGACTTCGTCGCGGCGCCGGGCGGCATGCCGGTGGTCGACGCCGACGGCGTGCCCGACGTGGCGGTCCTGGTCGACGCCCGGGCCGGCGAGCGCTACCGCGGGGAGGTCGAGCCGGTCGACCCGGTGGCCGGGCACGTCCCCGGCGCCGTGAACGTGCCGACCGCGGCCAACCTGACCGAGGACGGTCTGTTCCGGTCGCCCCACGAGCTCCGCGAGCTCTACGCCGAGGTCGGCGCCACCCGCGAGCGCGGCGAGGCGGGCGACGTGGCGGCGTACTGCGGCTCCGGCGTCACCGCCGTCCACGACATCATCGCGATGGAGCTCGCGGGCGTCCGCGCCGCGCTGTACCCGGGCAGCTGGAGCGGGTGGATCACCGATCCGAGCCGCCCGGTCGAGCGCTGACCTACCAGTGCACGCCCTTGAAGACGCGGGCCAGCATGATCTGCTCGGACTCGCGGGTGCCGCCCTCGCCCCTGGCCGCCGCCGAGTCGGGGAACACGTGGTAGGCCATGTTGAGCAGCCGGAAGGTCAGCTTGGGCGCGACGGTGTGGGCGATCGCGCCGGCGTTGCCGAGCGCGGTGTTGATCTCGTGCGGGCGTTCGACCATCGCGCGGATGACGGTGTCGGCCGCCTGCGCCGGTGAGATCGTCGGGAACTTGTCGTAGATCTTGGTCGGCGCGATCATCGGCGTCCGCACCAGCGGCATGTGGATCCCGGTGAACGTGATCCCGTCGCCGACGAGCTCCGAGGACACGACGTTGCTCCACGAGTCCAGCGCCGACTTGGACGCGACGTACGCCGAGAAGCGCGGCGGGTTGGTCTGCACGCCGATCGACGAGATGTTCACGACGTGCCCGCGCTTCTGCTCGCGCATCTTCGGCAGCAGGCCCATGACCAGCCTGATCGCGCCGAAGTAGTTGAGCTGCATGGTGCGCTCGAAGTCGTGGAAGCGGTCGTGCGACAGCTTGAGCGAACGGCGGATCGAGCGGCCGGCGTTGTTGACCACGAAGTCGACGGACGGCAGCTCGGCGACCATCTGCTCGCACAGCCGGTCGATGGCCTCGAGGTCGGACAGGTCGCACGGGTAGACGTGGGCGGTGCCGCCGCGCAGCTCGATCGTCGCCCGGGTCTCCTCGAGCTTGTCCTTGCCACGGGCCACGAGCACCGGGATGCCGCCGGCCTGGGCGACCTTGAGGGCCGTGACCTGGCCGATGCCCGACGAGGCGCCGGTGATCACGACGTACTTGCCGGTCAGCGCCTCGCGGATGCGCGGGTCGTTGCCGGTCGACTGGTCGAGGTTCTCCTCCCAGTAACCCCACAGCGTGCGGGTGTAGGAGTCGAGGTCGGGCACGGAGATCCCGGAGCCCGCGAGGGCCTTCTCGGTGCGCCGGGAGTCGAAGACCGCGGAGAACGACACGTGCCCGAGCACCTCGGCGGGGATGCCGAGCCGCCCGACCGTCTGGTCGAGGACCGCCTGTCCGGGGCCGCTGCGCACGAGGCCGTTGAGGATGGTCGAGGGGCGCAGCGCCCGCGGCACCAGCGAGAACGGCATCGAGTCGGTGACCCGGCGGTCGATCGGGGTCGCGAACTGCGGGGC
>JAOPXF010000265.1 GCA_025965295.1 Nocardioides sp. | reverse complement strand
ACCGGGCCTCCGCCCTGCGGCGCCTGCTCGCCACCCCTGCCGCCGAGCTGCCGGCACCGGTGCGGGCCGCCGAGCAGCAGGCGGCCGTCGACCCCGACGCTCCTGCGCCGCCCGACGCCGGGCTGCTGCGGGGGCTCGCCAGCCGACTCACCACGCCGCTGCTCCCGGACGACTACCTCCACCTGCTCAACCCGCTGTGGAGCGCTCGCGAGCTGCGCGGCGTCGTCGTCGACGTCGTCCCGGAGACCGAGCACGCGGCCACGCTGGTCATCCAGCCCGGCTGGGGCTGGTCCGGCGAGTACCGGGCCGGCCAGTACATCGGCATCGGCGTGCAGGTCGAGGGCCGCTGGCACTGGCGGTCCTACTCCCTCACGTCGGTCCCGACCCGCGGCGACTCCACCATCAGCATCACCGTCAAGGCGATGCCCGAGGGCTTCCTGTCGCAGCACCTCGTCGGCGGCCTCGAGCCCGGCACGGTCGTGCGGCTGGCGGCCCCCAAGGGCGACTTCGTGCTGCCGGACCCGCCGCCGGAGAAGATCCTGTTCCTCACCGGCGGCGCCGGGGCGGCGAGCTGACGGAGTAGGAGCGCCACTGGAACTTGCCGTTCACCTGCACGCCGATGCCGACGTACTGGCCGGGGCGGTGGTCGTAGTGCCAGCCCCAGCCGGGCCGGATCACCAGCGTGGCGGCGTCCTCGGTCTCCCGGACGACCTCCTCGACCCGGCCGCGCAGCTCGCGCGAGCTCCACAGCGGGTTGACCAGCGACAGGTAGTCGTCGGGGTGCAGCGGGGTGGTCAGCTTGGAGCCGGCCTTGCGCACGCGTTCCCACGAGATGGTGCCTGACGCCATGGTGCCTCCGTCTCTCCGGATGGGTCCGAAGACTTCAGTGAACACATGTTTACTGAAAGCGTCAACGCCCGAAAGGGTGTGGCCCGTCACCCTTTCGTCACATCCACCGCTCCCGCCGCCTTGTGCCACGCCCTACCGTTGAGGTCATGGGTTACCAGGTGGAGAAGACCGACGAGGAGTGGCGGGCCGAGCTCTCGCCCGAGGAGTACGCCGTGCTGCGCAAGGCCGGCACCGAGCCCGCCTTCCGGGGCGAGTACACCGACACCGAGACGACCGGGATCTACCGCTGCAAGGCGTGCCAGGCGAAGCTCTTCGAGTCGGACACCAAGTTCCACTCCGGCTGCGGCTGGCCGTCGTTCTACCAGCCGATCAGCGACACGATCGAGTACATCGAGGACACCAGCTACGGCATGAAGCGCGTCGAGGTCCGGTGCGCCAACTGCGGCTCGCACCTGGGCCACGTGTTCCCCGACGGCTACGGCACCCCGACCGGCGACCGCTACTGCATCAACTCGATCAGCCTGACGCTCGAGCCCGTGGACCCCGCCGGCTCCTGACCCGCCGAGCTCAGCGGAGCACGGTCTCCGCCGCGATCGCGGCAGTACCGGCTCCCAGGGGGTCGGGTCCATCGGTGCGCCGACAGGTCACCGTCCGCTCGAGGTCGAACGACATCGGGGCGTTCTCGGGGGCGTCGAAGGCGAGTTGCGTGCGCAGCGAGGTTCCAGTGTTGCGGGAGTCCTCGGCGAGCACGGTGTCCGAGGACGCGCCGTCGAGGGTCGACGCGTCGTCCTGGCCGACGACGCGACAGCTGCCGCCGCCGGACCTGATCTCGTCGAGCTCGGTGGTGACGTCGACGATCGCCCAGGTATGGCCATCCGGCGCCCACCCCTCCGCGCTCACCCAGGGAAGCAGGACCGAGGACACGCTGCAGGTGGCAGATCCGCTCAGGCGGGCCGGCTCCAGGCGGGCAGCGCACCGGGAGTCCGTGGACTGGTGCGGGAGGTCGTACAGCGCGGCCGCCTGACCGGCGTCTCGCCGGGATCCGTCGACCGACACGGTCTGGACGGCGCCCGCCATGGTGACCTCGATCGCCAGCCCGCTCTCCTTGGTCGAGTCGGCCACGGCGACGTAGAAGCTGGTGCCGTTGGTCGTCCCGCCGGGCACCGAGTACGCCTGGCCGAGCGTGTGGGCGGTCCCGTCGACAATGAGCGCCACCTCGCTCGGAACCCGGTCGGCCATCAGGAAGCCACTGAGCATCGTCGGCACGCCGGCGCCGGGAGTGTAGGTCCAGCGGACGCCCACGAAGCGAACATCCCCCGTGTCGCTCGCGGCACCCTCGAGCACGGAGCCTCGGGGAAGCTCCCCGATCGGGGAAGTCTCGAAGGTGAGCCTGCCCTGTGGGAGCTGGACGAAGGACTTCGAGCCCCGGATCTCGGCCGTGGCCCGCGCGGCCAGGACCGTGCCGGTCTCCACCGGCGCACCACAGGCTCCGACGAGCGCAGCGACCCCCACCAGGAGCAGGGTGACGAGCGTCGTGGACAGGCGTTGGTGGTTCACGTGGGTCTCCGGCCGAAGTGCTCGAGGCGCAGACGCTTGATCTCAGTCACGACCCTGGCCACCAGGTCGTTCGCGGCCTCGCTAGTCGCCCGGGCGACGCCTTCGCCGCCGAGCCGCTCGATGGCCCCAGGATCGATGTGCACGACCCAGCTCCGAAGGCCGCCCACCGTCACGTGTACGGAACCGTCGCGGGACTCGCCGGTGACAGACAGAGCGTCATATGCACGCTCATAGGTCTCGCCGCCGGGCCGAGGTCGCGGCGATCTCGAGGGCTGCAGGATGGCGCGCTTGAGCTCCTCGTACGCGGCGGCGCGGTGCGCGAACAGCAGACGGCCCAGCCGCTGCACCTGCCCGGCCAGCTCGGTCTCTCCGACCCGTTCGGCGTAACCCGGCTCGAAGCGCACGACAACTTCGTAGCGTCCCCGCACTTCGCCGAGTACCTGGCCGTTCGGCGTGCTGACCGAAACTCGCATCGAGCGCACGGCTTCAGAAAGGATCGCCATCGTCCCGTCCCCGGACTACTTGAGACCCGAGAGGCCACCGGGGCCATCGGCCAGCGTGGGGTGTCCGGACAACCGATAGCCAGTGCCGGCCTCGAGCCAGCCAGCGATACCCGAGAGCGCCTCCTGAATGCGCCT
>JAOPXF010000248.1 GCA_025965295.1 Nocardioides sp. | reverse complement strand
GGTTCACGATCAACGCGATGAAGTCGGCCTTCCTGCCGTTCGACGAGCGGCTCGCGATCATCGACGACGTGATCAAGCCGGGCTACGTCGCGCTGGCCGGGTAGGTCACGGCACGTCCTCGGTCGTCGCGGCGAGTGCCAGGAGCGCCGTGCGCACCCGCGCGGGCGAGGTCGGCTCGGTGGCGACGAGGTTGATCGTCATCACCCGTCCGGACGATGCCTCCGCCACCATGATCTCGGACGCGCCGAGGTCACCGTCGCGGACGTAGCCGCACGCCTCGAGGCCCGCGGGGTTCTCGAGGCTGCCCTCGAACGTGCTGAACGGTGCGTTCTTCTGCAGGTCGGCGCAGGTGTCCGTGAGATCGCGGCTTCCGCCGTACACCCAGATCGAGCCCTGGTCGCCGATCCAGGTGCACCCGCCCCGGCCCTCGGTCGCGGACGTCGCGTCGTCCCAGCCGAGCCCGGCGACGACCGCGGAGGGGATCGCCTGGTCGCACGACCCGATGGTGGTCTCGGAGGCCCCGGTCGGCGTACCGGACGTGCTCGGGCCGGTAGCGGAGGGTTTCGACCCGTCTCCGCAGCCGCCGAAGGCGAGTGCGCCGACGGCAAGTGTGCTCGCGACGAGAGCGGCCCGGGGCGCGCGGAGGAACGGCATGGTCCGAGCGTCCCCGGTAGCGGCCCCGGTGAAACGCGCCGGGCCCTACACCGTGGCGTGGGTCAGCTTGCCTCCGGCAGCGGCGGCCCCGCCAGCAACGAGTGGCCGCCCGTGCCGGAGACGTCGAGCGACTCGGTCAACTGCCCAGGAGGCTGGACGCCCGCGGCGTGACGTCGGGCGTCACCACGAACCACGGCCGGTCCCAGCCGGCCAGGTCCAGCCGCGCCGCGACGAAGCGCTCGCGGGTGACGACGACGAGCACGCCGCTCGCCGGCTCGTAGACGCGCAGGCCGTGGGGGCCGGGGGAGTCCACGGCCAGGACGACGTGGCGCGGCAGCCAGGTGCTGCCGACGTAGACCGGCACCGGTCGGCCCGCGGTCACGTGGGCGACCAGTCCGTCGAACGTCGCCGCGCGGTCGGGGCCGGCCCAATGCACGTGGTGGCGTACGCCGGTGGTGCCGGTGAGCTGGCGGGCGACCGCCCACGGGGGAGTGCCGAGCGACTGCGGCCAGGGCGGCTGGAGCATTCCACGGACGTCGACGGGAGAGGTGACGCGGCGGTGCATCGCCAGCACCTCGGCGCGGAACCCGAGGGGCGCACCCGCAACCGCGGCGTACGCCGGGCGGCGCAGCAGCTCGTGCACGACCAGCACGGCCGCACCGCACGAGCGCCGGTCGGGCTGGCGGAGTGGCTGGTCGAACGGGGACATCTCAGCCCCCGGCGGCCGCGTGCTCGAGCAGGAGCTGGATCTCGGCGTACGCCTCGTCGGGCGTGACCGGCCGACAGCCCTTCGCGACGGCGTCGTCGATGACACGGCGCTGGTCGCGCATCAGGGCCCAGCCGCGGCGTACCAGCACCAGCGGCGGCTTGCGGTGCTCGCGCAGGTCGCGGGTGAGCCGGCGCCAGAAGGTCTTCACGGGGTGCTGTCGCACGCAGTACGCCGCCGCGAGGATCCCGGCCCGCTCGCAGGCGCGGACGACGTCCTGGGCGAAGATCCCCTCGGCGATGAACAACGGCTGCCCGGCCAGGTCGAGCGTCTGCCACCCGCAGCGGCTGTTCTTCGCGATCTCGTAGACGGGCACGTCGGCGTGGCCCTCGCGGCACAGGCGCTCCAGCGCGGCCACGGCGTCGTCGGGCAGCCAGGAGCCGGGGTGGTCCCAGTCGGTGAGGCCGGCGTTACCGCCGTGGGTGACCACCGGGAGCGTCGGGTCGTCGCCGTTCCTGTAGAAGTCGTCGAGCCGCAACACCGGCAGCCCGAGGCGTTCGGCGAGGTGCGATTTGCCCGCCCCGGAGGGGCCGGCAAGGACGATGACCCGGGCGCGCACCGGCTCATTCTGCCCGAGCAGGGAGCCGGGCGCGCCTGGCGGGGTCAGCCGGCGGCGGGCCAGTTCCCCGGGTCGTTCATCGCCGGAACGCAACGTTTCGTGTCGGGGAGGCGGGGTAGTCATGGGACATGGGGAGCCAACGCACGGCCGTCGCGATCCTGCTCGGGGGCGCTCGCAGTCCTGGCCCAGGGTTGCTCCAGCGAGGAGGTCGACGGCGTCCAGCCGCCCGCGGTCGCGGAGACGACGCTCGCCGACTGTCAGCGCCTCGTGCCCGACTCGGTGGTCGAGACCCTCGGCTGGTCCGACGCAGGCGAGGTCGAGCTCAAGGCCGGTCGCTGCACCCGCTCCGGTGCCGACGGCATGATCGACCTGCACCGGGTTTCGGTCACCGCCGACGCGCAGGAGGCGTACGACGAGCGCTGCGCCGGGCTCGACCCCGAGGCGGGGGAGTCCGTCGACTGGCTCGGTGACCAGGAGGCCTGCGCCACCGACCCGGCGGCCGCCGACTATGCCTACCTCGTGACCCTGACCGGCGACGACGAGCTGGTCGAGGCGTTCATCGCCCCGAACGTCGAGACCCCGGACCACCGGGTCGTCCAGGGTCTCACCGAGCTCGCGGAGGGCTACCCCGCCGGCTAGGGCCTCGAAGCCGGGAGCGGCCGACCCCGTATGCGGGCGTGCTGTCACAGTTGCGGGCGGGCAACCCCCGTCGGCTGCCCGCCGCGCAGTGCGTCGAGCCGCCTGCCCATACCGAGCATGAACGGCACCACGCCGACGCCTGCGAAGATCAGCACGAACGGCAGCTGGCTGACGTCGTAGGGGTCGTCGGCGGCGAAGACCAGGACGATCCCGGCGACCACCAGGACGAGCGTCAGCACCATCGACAGCCCGGCCGGCCCGGCGGCCCTGGCCTGGGTGGGGTCTCGGCGCAGGCTGAAGTTGAGCGCGACCAGGAGGAACATCGGCACCAGCTCGAGCAGCTGGAGGACGCCAACGGTCCCGCCTGCGCGCGCGGCCGGCCCGTCGCCCTCGAACTGCAGGGCGATGACCGCCAGGAGGACGCTGACCAGCACCCAGATGACGACGAGCCACGCCCGCTTGCCGGCGTTGCGCGACAGGCGGTCGGGAGTGCTGGCGGGATCCATCGGTCGAGGCTCGTGGGTCACTGGGGCGCGGCGAACTCGGGCCAGTCGGTGGCGTAGCGGACCACGCTGTGCAGGCCGTCGGCGGCGATCTTGAGGGTCCCGACCAAGTGCGGTCACCTTCGCTTGGGGTCGTTGGTCCCCATCCTCCCCAGGCTGCTGCGGACGAAACCCTGCCGCTCAGACGTCGATCGGGTGCCAGACGGTCTTGGTCTCCAGGCAGGCGGTCATCGCAGCGGTGCGATGCCGGTGACCGTCCGCCTGTCGGTGTTTCGACGGGGGTGCGCGGGGTAGACCACCACCATGCTCCGAAGAGCTCTCGGCTTCCTCGCCGTCGCCACCACGCTGGTCCTGGTGCTCGCGTCGTGTGCTGACGGCGGCGCGACCTCGACCAGGCCAGGGTCGGGATCGTCCGGCCCCGGAGGAGCCACGCTCGACTGCCGGGCCCTGATCCCCGACGCCGCCCTAACCGCGCTCGGCTGCCGGCCCTCGGGAGCTGCCGAGGAGCACGCTGGGTGCTGCGAGCGACGCGTCGGCGATGCCAGCGCCGTCACCGTTAACACCCGGGCGCTGACCGGAGGCGGGGCTGACCCCGCGCAGCAGGAGCTGGACGCCCAGTGCGGGGGGCTGCGCGTCACGCGCGCGCATCGGCCCATTGTGCCGCCCGCCTCGCACCGGGCGTGGGGCAGGATGGCCTGATGGACCAGCCCTCTGCGACCCCGACCCGACCCGAGCCGGCGGTCGTGTCGCTCGCCGTGGTCCTCGTGCTCGCGACCGTCGCCTACCTGGTCGTGTGGCTCACCGCCTCGCCCCGCGACACCACCGACGGAGACGCCTGGTTCGGTGCTGCGTACGTCGTCACCGGCGTGGTGGCGCTCGTGGGCTGGGCCGGTGTCGCGGTCGCGGGCCTCCTCGGCGGGACCGTCCCTCAGGCGGTGTCGCCGGCCCTGCGGCTCGCCGCTGGGGCGGGCGAGCTCGCCGTGGCGCTGACCCTGGCGCTGTTCGTGCTGTCGGTCGCGGTGTCTGCCGGAGGCGGGCTCGCGCCGCTCCTCTGATTTTCCCAGCTAGTGACCTGCGCCGTGATGCTGACAGCCAGCCTGATGTTGGTGCGGGGCACCGCGAACGCCT
>JAOPXF010000242.1 GCA_025965295.1 Nocardioides sp. | reverse complement strand
TGGACCACCACCGCCGCGTCGAGGTCGTGCGCGACGTCGCCGTGATGCGGCTGCGCCGCTCCGGTCTGCGCCCGCACACGCTCTTCCTCAAACGCCTGGTCGACGTCGTGCTGACCACGGTCGCGCTGGTCGTCCTCTCGCCCGTGCTGCTCGCCTGCGCTGTGGCGGTCCGGATCGAGACCGGTCCCGGCGTCATCTTCCGCCAGACGCGGGTCGGCATCGGCGGCCGCAACTTCACGCTGTTCAAGTTCCGCTCGCTCAAGCCCGCGACGGCGCTGGAGAGCGCGACGGAGTGGAACATCGACCTGGACGACCGTCTCGGTCCGGTGGGCCGCTTCCTGCGTCGCACCAGCCTCGACGAGCTCCCGCAGCTGGTGAACGTGCTGCGCGGCGACATGAGCCTGGTCGGCCCGCGCCCGGAGCGCCCGTTCTTCGTCCGCGAGTTCTCGCAGAACCGGCACCGGTACCACGACCGGCACCGGGTGCAGACCGGGCTCACCGGGTGGGCCCAGGTCAACGACCTGCGTGGCGACACCTCGATCGACGACCGGGTGCGCTTCGACAACTACTACATCGAGAACTGGTCGCTCTGGGGCGACGTCAAGATCATGTTCCGCACGGTGGCCGCGCTCGGTCGTCCGCAACCGGCCGCGCGGGCGTTGGCCCTGGCCGGCGCGCCGGCACCGGCAGCGCTGAGTGCCGCCATCCCTCCCCGGGTGCGACGCGGATCGGCGCGCACCCCGGTGCCCATGGTCCCGGCGAGCCTGCGCGTCGTGCACGTGTCGATGCCGACCTCCGAGGGCGTCGCCGAGGTCGCCATGGCCTACGTCCGCGACCAGGTCGCGCGCGGCTGGGACGTCACCGTCGTCTGCCCCTCGACCGGCCGGCTGGGCTACGCCGCCCGCGAGGCGGGGGCCCGCGTGGTGTGGTGGCAGGCCGGGCGCAACCCCGGGCCGGGCACGCTGCGCGAGACGGTCCGGCTGCGCCGGATCCTCGCCGAGGCGAAGCCCGACCTCGTCCACCTGCACAGCGCCAAGGCCGGACTGGCCGGCCGCCTGGTGCTGCGGGGCCGGATCCCCACGATCTTCCAGCCGCACGCCTGGTCCTTCCTCGCCGCCACCGGTCTCCTCCGGGTCCTCTCGACCTGGTGGGAGCGGCTGGCCGGACGCTGGACCACCGAGCTCGTGTGCGTGAGCGACAGCGAGCTGCGAGCCGGCCAGCGGGCCGGGATCCGTGCCTCGTGCGCCACCGTCGTCCCGAACGGGGTCGAGGTGGGTGCGCTGCGGGCCGTCGGCCGCAGCGAGCGCGAGGCGGCGCGGCGGGCCCTGGGACTCCCGGACCTGCCCACCGTCGTGTGCGTGGGCAGGCTCGCGCCCCAGAAGGGCCAGCTCGACCTGCTCGACGCCTGGCCGCGGGTGCGCGCCGCCGTCCCCGCCGCCCAGCTCGTGCTGGTCGGTGACGGCCCCGACCGGGGCCTGCTGGAGGCGCGCATCGAGCCCGGGTCCGGGGTCACGCTGGTCGGTGCCCGCACCGACGTGCCCACCTGGCTCACCGCCGCGAACGTCGTGACCGCTCCGTCCCGGTGGGAGGGCATGGCGCTGTCCCCGCTGGAGGCGATGGCCAGTGCCCGGAGCCTGGTGGCGACCGACGTGGTCGGCATCGAGGGCAGCGTCCCGCCGAGCGCGGGCGTCCTGGTCGCCCCCGGGCACGCCACCGAGCTCGCCGATGCCCTGGTCGCCCGGCTGGCCGACCCCGAGCTCGCGGACGCCGAGGGACGCCAGGGCCGGGCCCACGTCGCGGCGAACTTCGACGCGTCCGGCTCCGTCGACACGATGGCCGCGGTGAGCCTGCGGCTCGCCGGCACCCGCACCCGCTCGCTGGCGACGGCGGGCTAGCGCCCTCCCGACGCCGGGACGTCATACGAGGCGAGTGCCATAGCGCTCGTTTCGTATGACGTCCCGGCGACCTCTGCCCGGGCCGGATCGCGGAGGGCACCGTGCTCGACGTCCTCGCCGAGGCGGCCCGCATCGAGTCCGCACTGAAGGATGGCGACGTGTGGTGGGCTTCGTGGCAGGACTGGACGCCCGCCGGCGACCCGGGCCGCGAGAAGCACGCAGCCGACTGATCACGGGCAGCCGCACCCGCTCGACACTGCTTCACAGGTGCAGCAGACCCGCGGCGAAAGGGTCAGGCGGAGACGCGCTCGGCCCGGCGGCCGACGAGGACGGTGCCCAGGAGACGCACGCCGACGGAGCGGATCCGGCCCACGTGGCTGCGGAGCTCGGCCGGTGAGAGACCGCCCTCGGGGACGGCGAGCAGGAGCGAACCACCCGCGGCCATCACCCGCGCGTCGTCACTGACGTCGAGCGGCGGAGCGAGGATGACGACGACGTCGAAGCGCTCGGTGGCCTGGGCCATCGCGGCCGCGAAGCGGGTCTCGATCAGGGTCTCGGTGGGTGCGCCGCCCCAGTTGCCGGACGGGAGCACGGTCAGCAGCTCCACGGGGCCGGGACTCAGCGCGGCGTCGAACTCGCCGCCGGTCAGCAGCTCGTAGAGACCCGGGGTGTCGGGCTCGGCGGCGATCGGCCGGCCGTGGCGCTCGCCGATGCGACCGTCCACCAGCAGCACCCGCCGGCCGACGTTGGCCAAGGAGATCGCCAGGTTGGCGCCCAGCCAGACGTTGACGTCACCGGTGGTGACGCCGGTGACCACGACCTGCGTGACCGGCTGCGAGCTGGCCTCCGCCTCGAGCGCGATCCGCAGGTGGCGGAACACGTCGGCGGCCGAGGTGCCCGGGTAGAGAGCGGGCAGGGTCGTGGGGTCGCGCGGCGGCGAGACGTGGGCCAGGACGGGAGCGTCCGCGGCCTCCTCCATCGCGGCGGCGTCGTCGACGGTGTTGCTGCGGCGGTCGCGCCACAGGGCTCCACACACGGCGAGCACGATCGCGAGCAGGCCGCCGACGCCGATGCCGAGGAGGAGGTTGGGGCTGGTGTAGGTGACCGGGGGCTGCGCCGGGTTGCTCGTGGTGAAGAGGAAGGCGCCGTTGCTCGGGTCGTGCAGCGGCAGCGCCTCGGCGACGGTGTTGGCGATCTGCGCCGCCATCCGGGGGTCCGAGTCGCTCACCGAGATCTCGACCAGAACGGTGCCGTCCACCCAGCTGCCCGAGATCTCCTGCCGGAGCTGGTCCAGCGTGCGGGGCTGGCTGAGGTCGGCCTGGACGCTCTGCAGGACCGCACGGGAGTTGGCGAGCTCGCCGAGGGTGCCGCGCAGCGCGTTGAGGTCCTCGCTGGTCGTCGTCACGCCGGGGGCGGTCACGGCGGAGACGGTGGCCGTCGCCTGGTAGGTCTTCGGCGCGGCCGCGAGCCCGAAGGCCGCCGCGGTCCCCGTCACGACCAGGATCAGCAGCACCAGGAGCTTGTGCCGCCACACGGCTCCGCCGACGTCCCTCAGTTCCATGACTCCCCCACCGTGCGCCTCCAGCGCACACCACGACCGCGAGATCTTCCCGGCCGCCCTTCTCTCCGCACGTTCAAACACCCCCGGAGCGCCGACGGTCGGTCGGCGTTCGGAGGTGCTGCGACATTCAACGTCCGAATCACGTTCAGGTTACGTTCCCGACCTCAAGATCACATGCCGATAGAGATATTCATAGGAACTGCACAGCCCGGCCGACGAGAACCGTCGCCCGAGCAGCTCGGTGGCCGCAGCCGCCATCGCCCGCCGCCGGGTCGCGTCGCCCAGGACCGCCGACAGTCCCTCGGCCAGCGCCTCGGCCGAGCCGGGGGCGACCAGCGCGAGGGCGTCGTCACCGAGCGACACCAGCCCGCCCACCGCCGAGGCCACGACCGGCACGCCGGCCGACATCGCCTCGAGCACGGTCATCGGCATGCCCTCCCGGTCGGAGGCCAGCACCATCACGTCGCTCGCGGCCAGCAGGCGCGGGACGTCCTGGCGGACCCCGAGCAGGCGCACCCGTCCCGCAAGCCCGGCCCGGGCCACGCGGCCCGCGAGGTCGGCCTGTCCCGGCCCGTCACCCGCCACGAGCAGCACGGCGTCGCGGGGGACCCGCTCCCAGGCCGCCACGAGCAGGTCGTGGCGCTTGGGAGCGGCGAGGCGCGCCAGGCACAGGACGACCGGCCGGTCCGGGTCCAGGCCCAGCTCGCGACGGGCCCGGGCGCGGTCGTACGACGGCACCGGCCGGCAGGCGTTCTCGACGACGTGGAGGCGGCCCGCCTCCAGGCCCGCGGAGGTCAGCCGCTCCCCCACGTCGGCGGACACCGCGACGACCAGGTCCGCGCACCGGTTCAGCACCGGGACGGCGCGCGCGTAGTCGTCGTCCGCGAGACCGTGGACGGTGGTCAGGACCGGGGGCCGTCGACGCGGCCACCTCGTCCCGAGATGGGCGGCCAGGGTGGCCCTGACGTTGTGGGCGTGCACGACGTCGACCGGCGATCGACGTACGTCGAGGCGGAGCCGGGCCGCGGTGCGCGCCAGGCCGACGGGGCCGGGGGTGCGCAGCGGCACCCGCAGCGACCGCACGCCGTGACCGGGCAGCTCCTCTGCCCGGAAGCCGCCGCTGCTCGCGACGGTGACACCGTGGTCCAGCGAGACCAGGTGCCGCGCCAGGTCGGACACGACGGTCTCCGCTCCTCCGGACCCCATCTCGGCGATGACCATCAGCGCGCGCACGACAGGGCCCTCCCGTAGGTCGTCAGCAGGCCCTCGAGGCAGTGGTCGAGCGTGTAGCCGGCGAGGATCCGTTCGCGGGCCGACCGGCCCATCCGGTCCCGGGCGTCGGCGTCCTCGCCGAGGTGTCGCAGCCCGGCCGTGAACGCGGCCACGTCGTCCACACCGCACAGGACGCCGTCGACGCCGTCGCGGACCACCTCCGGTATCCCCCCGACCGCGGTGGAGACGACCGGCAGCCCACAGGACATGGCCTGGAGCATCGCGAGGGGACAGTTCTCGGCGGCCGAGGTCAGCGCGAACAGGTGCGCCTGGGCGAAGACCCGCGACGGGTCCGCGAGCCGCCCGAGCATCGAGACCCGGCCGCGGAGCGCGGCAGCCTCGACCCTGCTCCGCACCCGGTCCCGGAGCGGTCCGTCCCCGGCGACCAGCAGCCGCAGGTCGGGCAGCCCCTCGGCGGCGTCCAGGAGCACGTCGAGGCGCTTCACCTCGGCCAGCACCCCCAGCCACAGGGCGGTGACCGGGCCACCCGGTGCGGGTGCCGGGCGGAAGCGCACGGGGTCGACGCCGTTCGGCACGATGTCGACCAGGCCGGGCTCGAGACCGACGTGGTCGACCGCGAACCGCGCCACCGCCGCGCTCGGCACCACGACCCGGGCGCGTCCCCAACGGGTCATGGCCCGCTCACCCGTGAGGTAGTACCACCGGTCCCGCCGGCGGCGGGGCGCGGCCAGCGTGTTGCCCGGCACCAGGTCGGACAGCCCGTCGGCGACCCCGTGCAGCGTGTAGACGACCGCCGCGTCACCGAGGCTGCGTCCCAGGGCCCGGCCCAGCCAACCGGCTCTTCGGTCCTGCAGGTGGACCACGTCGGGCGCCAGGTCGACCAGCCGACGGGCCACGGCGGCGCCGCCGCGCAGGTCCGACTTGGTGGCCATCCGCAGGTCGTGCCAGGTCACCCCGGCCGCCCGGGCGCGCGCCGTCCTGGCCGACGCCGGGCCGACCAGATGGCTGTCCACGCCCCGCGCCGCAAGACCCACGGCCACGTCCACCGCGTGGTCGACCGGCCCGCCGACCTCCTGGGTGAGGAGCTGCACGACCCGCATCAGACGTTCGCTCGCGTCCGGTCGAGCGAGAACGCGGCGCCGAAGGCGCCGAGCAGCCACAGCGGCAGGTAGTACTGCTCGGTGACGAACGTCGCGGCGACGGCGGTGCCCACCAGGCCGGCACAGACGGCCGCCGCGACCGGGTCGCCGTCGCGCCGCCAGCGGGACCAGGCGCCCGTGTACGCCGTGACCAGCAGCGCGAGGAACGTGAGCAGGCCGAGCACACCGAGCTCGCTGGACACCTCGAGGTAGGTGTTGTGGGCGACGTCGAGCGGGTGGTTGACGTCGTCCGGGAGCTGGTCCATGTACTCCCGGTGGTGCAGCGAGAAGGACCCGGGGCCCATGCCGAGGACGGGGTGCTCGAGGGTCATCCGCCCGGCGGCCGACCACAGGTCCAGCCGCTCGGACACGTTCTGCCCGGCGACGTACTGCTTCTGGTGGAGGCTGGTGTCGACGAGGTCGGGGAACCGGGCCGCGGTGACCGCCAGGATGGCGCCGAGCACCGCGACGACCGCCAGCGCGGCGCGTACCCGGACCATCCGGGTGAGGAGTGCGAAGAGCGTCATCGCGGCCACGCCGACGAGCGCACCCCGCGACAGGGTGCCGACGAGCCCGAGCAGCACGATGGCGGCGGCGAGGTCGTAGGGCCAGGTGAGCCGTCCCGAACGGCGCAGGGCGAGGGCCAGCGGCACCGCGGGGACGAGGAAGAACGCGAAGTCGTTCGGGTCACCGATCGGGCCACCGACCCGGCGGTCCTCGCCGAGGAAGTAGCTCACGATGCCGCAGACCGACGCGACCGTGCAGGCGACGACGTAGACCCGGGCCAGCCGGGCGGGCGCGAGGCCGGCGCGCAGGCAGTCGGCCAGCACGAAGAGGACGGCGATGAAGCCCGCGTAGCGCAGCAGCACGGCCAGCCCGGTCGGGCCGTTGTTGTGCGCGACGGTCGCCAGCAGCAGCACGACGACGAAGGACAGCCCGGCCAGGAAGGTCCCGCCGCGGACCCGCTGGTGCAGGGGTCCGCCGCAGCGCCGGATCAGCCAGGCGCCGACGAGGAGCACCGCCAGGCCCTTGACCAGGAGCGGGTCGACCCTCACCAGGTAGTCCTCGAAGACCGCGGTGCCGACCAGCAGCAGCGCCGCCCACTCCACGTGCAGCAGGAGCGCCGCGACGGCCACGCCGCCGAGGACGACGACCAGGATCGCGGTCGGGAGGTAGCCGGAGAGGAAGCCCAGCGCCAGGGCGACCACGAGCGGCACCACGATCGTCAGCCAGGAGCGCTGGATCACCACGGAGGGCCCTGGCGGCTGCGCCACGAGTCGAGCGGGCGCAGCAGCGTGTACCCGCCGTCGAGGACCAGCCGGAGGTCACGCGGGTCGGTGGGCACGAACGCCCGGCGCAGGGACAGGTCCGGCGTGCGGGCGGTGTTGAGGCCGCGGTCGACGGTGACGCCGAGGCGGTAGCCGACCTCGCCGGCGACGGCGCGGACCTCCGGGTTCCAGCCGCCGGTGGGATAGGCGAGCGAGGTCACCGGGCGGCCGAGCAGCTCCTCCAGGGCGGTCCGGGAGTCGGCGAGCTCGCGGCGCAGCTCGGCACGGGCCAGGCGCGGCAGCCAGGGGTGGCTCACCGTGTGCGAGCCGATGTCGAGACCGTCCCGGGCGGCGTCGCGCAGCTCGTCGGGCCGGGCCAGGCGCAGCCGGTCGTGCTCGGGCTCGTGCCGGTCCCACGCGAAGCGCAGGTCGCCCGTCAGGGCGCCGCTCACGGCGAAGAGCGTGGTCGGCATGCCCCGCTCGCGCAGCAGCGGCCAGGCGGTCTCGACGACGCTCGCGTAGCCGTCGTCGAAGGTCAGCACCACTGCCCGGGGCGGCAGCGTCCCGGCCCGGAGCCCGGCGACGGCCTCCTCGAGCGGGAGCACCACCGCGCCCCAGCGCTCGATCTCGTCGAGGTGGCGGCGGAAGTCGTCCACGCCGGTGCTGAGCCCGGTGCTGGTGCCGTCGACCCGGTGCCAGCCGATGATCGTCAGGCCGTTCTTGCGGCGCAGCCGGCGGGCCGCCTTCGCGACCGGGACGGTGCTCCTGCCGAGTGCGCGAACTCCGGGTCTCATGGCGATCTCCTCACGAGGCGGACGGCTTCCCTGAGGTGGGCGCGGTCCAGGATCCAGACGGGGGCGGCGAAGGCGAGCATGCCGACGCTCCCCAGCAGCAGCAGTCCGGGCAGCGAGGGGTCGGTGACGTCCACCACCCGGCGCGCCGCGAGGACGACGAGCGTCATCACGACCACACCCGCCGCGGCCGGTCTCAGCGACCACACCAGGCTCCGCAGCGAGAACCCGTCGACGTGCAGCCGGGCCATCGTGAGCGCGATCAGCGAGACGGCCGTGGCCGCGCCGACCTGGCCGATGGCGACGGCCGTGATGCCGTGCCCGGCCACGAGGAGCAGGGTCCCCAGCAGGAGCAGCAGGTGGGACAGCCGCAGCATCATCGCGAGCCCCGGCCGGCCGGCCGCGTTGAGCGCGGTCTGCACGAGCTGGCCGACGCTCAGCAGGGCGGCGTACAGGGCGAGCCAGGCGACGACGGGGACGCCGGGCGCCCACTTGTCGCCGAGCAGCGTCAGGTGGTCGGACATCAGCGCCAGCCCGGCGCACAGGGGTGCCACGAGGGTCAGGGTCGCCCTCATCACCACGACCGTCGCCCGACCGAGCTCCGGACCTCGCACGCGGCACAGGTAGGGGAAGGCCGCGCCGGTGATGACGACCACGATCATCAGGTAGGGCATGAACGCGAGCCGGAAGCCGAGGGAGTACTGGCCCAGTGCGACGGCTCCGAGCACCCGGGCGACGATGAGGTAGTCGACGTTGAGCTGGACGATCTCGAGCAGCTGCGCGCCGGCGTACGGACCGCCGTACGACAGCAGCCCGCGCGCGTCCTCGGTGCTCCAGCCGGGCCGCACCGGGGGGTGCACGACCCACGACAGCAGCATCGTCAGGGTGGCCTGCACGATCTGCCCGACGACCAGGGCCATCACGCCACTGCCCTGGGTCACCAGCACGATCGCCACGACGGCGCCGGCCACCGACGACACCGTGTCCGGGATGATCCGCCGCAGGAACCTCAGCTCGCGGCGCAGCAGCTCGTTGGTCACGGCGGCCACGGCGGTGAACGGGAGGACCACGGTGAGCCCCCGGATCACGTTCGCGCCGCCGTCCTCGGCACGCAGGCTGGTCGCCAGCCACGGGGCGGCGAACCAGAGCATGGTCGCGAGTACGGCGCCCATGCCGACGCCGATCGTGACCGCGGTGCGGGCGGCCCGGCGTACGTCGCCCCGCCAGTAGACGAGGGCGCTGGCGGTGCCGAGGCTGCTGATCTGCACGGAGATGTTGGCGACCAGGGTGCCGAGGGCGACGAGGCCCAGCGACGACGGTGCGAGGATCGCCGCGAGCGTGAGCAGGACGACGGTCTGCGAGGTCTTGACGACCACACCGTTCGAGGCCAGCCAGAGCGCACCGCGGGCCGTCCGGCCGGCCTCGGCGCTCGGCTCGTCCGCCACCCGGGGGTGGGGCCCGGCCACGGTCTCCGAGGGGTCGAGGGCGTCGTCGACCGCCGCGAGGTGTCGGTCCAGGGCCTCCTGGCCGAGGTCGTGGAGGGAGCGGTTGCGCAGGTAGAGCACCACCGCGGCCAGCGCGAGCGCCAGGCGGGTCGGCCGGTCCCACTCGCTCCAGCGGCGACCGGCGACCACCGCGTCGGTGACCGGCGCGACGTCGTCGACCAGGCGGAGGATCTCCGCCGACGCAACGCGACCCGTGTCGCCGCTCAGGCGCAGAGCCGGCGCCAGCAGCCGGTCAAGTCCCTGGGGGGCGTCGTCGGAGGCGTTGTCCCAGTCGATGACCGTGGTCGTGCGCCCGTCGAGAAGCACGTTGCCGGGCCAGAGGTCCCCGTGGCACCAGGCGGTCGGCAGCCCGGCCTCGAGCGGCTGGAGGGCGCTCCCCCAGCGCAGGCGCCGATCGGCCGGCACGACGTGGGCGGCGTCGGCCCAGCGCTGGGCCCAACCGGGACCGGTCGCTCCGGTCACCCGGTCGGACAGGACGTCCACGAGCTTGCCTGCGACCGCCCACTGGCGCTCGGACCGGGGCCACGGCCAGGTGAGGGGGCGACGGCGGCGCGGGGTCCACTCCGTCGCCACCCAGGGCCGCCCCCGGGTGTGCCCGCCGGCCAGCACGACCGGGAGGAAGGGCTCGGCCTGGGGCACGTCGGCCAGCACGCGCGCGGTGACGTCGGTCTCGCGGTGTCGGTCGGTCAGGGACAGCCGCACGGCCACGTCGCCGTCGTCGTGGCGCACCCGGAGCACCGTGTGGCCGGCGGTCACGAGGCCGACCAGCTCGCCGGCGTGGCCGGTCCGCGCCGCGAGGTCCTCGAGGAGCTCATCGGCGAGGGTCGGGGCCGCGGGCCCGGTCACCGAGAGCCGGGGCACGGCTTCTCCGCCGCGGCCTATCGAGAGCCCGAGCCGACGGCGGAGCCACGGCACCGGCCCACCCGGCATCGAGACCGGCCAGGACCGCTGCCACACCAGCTCGGGGCGCTCGGCGCTGGGGTAGAGCAGGTGCGGGCCGGAGTCGCCGATCACCGCCAGCACCCCGTCCGGACGCAGCAGCGCCTCGACCCGGGAGGCGTCGTACCTGCGCCCGTCGACGACGAGGAGCCCGACGGACCCAGCGGTCACCGGGGCCCGCGTGCCGTCCCAGCGGAGAACCCGGCTCGGGTCCGGCCAGCCCTCGACCGCCGCTCCCTCGGTGAGGGCGACGGCGCCGGGCAGGGCCGCCTGGAGATGCGGCGACAGGTCGTCGCCCAGGGCCAGGACGACCGGCCCCACCGGCGCCGCGGGCAGCAGCACCGCGAAGGCGGCGAGGCGGTCCCCCACCGTCCAGTGCGGGCGCGCGCCGGCAACCGTGCGGGCGCAGTCGAACGTCAGGTCGGGCATGGCGGGCGCGTCAGGACTTGTCGCAGGTCGGGTTCTGCCGGGCGGGGTCGTCCGGGACCGCGTGCACGACGACCGACTCGACCGTCGTGCCCGCGGG
>JAOPXF010000110.1 GCA_025965295.1 Nocardioides sp. | reverse complement strand
GCGCTCGCCCTGGGCGAAGCAGATCCCGTACGTCGTCTCCGAAGACGCGAAGACGATCTTGCGGACCCCCAGACGGGTCGCGGCCTCGAGGACGTTGTAGGTGCTCAGCACGTTGGTCGCGTAGGTCGTGGCGTCCGACCGGAGCAGGATCGCCGGCACGGCGGCGAAGTGCACGACCGCGTCGTACGTCGGCTTCTCGGGCAGGTCCAGCTCCTCGAAGGTCGCCAGCCCGGCCAGCGCCGAGTAGGTCTCGCCGGCGTCGGTGAGGTCCACCCGGAGGTCGTTGACGGCGGGGTGCCCCAGGGGGACGAGGTCGGCGTTGGTGACCTGGTGGCCACGCTCGGCGAGGTACGGAGCCACGTGCCGGCCGGCCTTGCCGCTGCCGCCGGTGAAGAAGATGCGCATGACCCACCGTAGCCGCGGCCCGGTTCACCCCGACCGGGCGACCTGGCCCCCGCAGGTCGGCCCTTCGCCGCAGGCTCACGTCGAGGACCTGGCGTCTGGATTGTGACTGGGTAGTCGACCTACCCCGCTGCCGCGAGTGCCCCGTCAGGAACCGGGCGTTCATTTCCAGGTGCGGCCTTGGTCGCCACGGACCCTGCGCCATGCAGCCGGGGCGGTGATCGGGTTGATGGGCGCGTGACTGCCGTGGGCAACCGCAACGATCTGACCCCGACCGGCGATGAGACTGCCGATGGCCAGGGCACTCGCCGCCCCGCAGACGGGCGACTGCTCCTGGCGCACGAGCCGACCGGCACCGGGTTCACGCTCCTGTTGCCGCGGGGAGCCCGGAACGACCAGAACGTGCGGCGACCGATGGACCGCCGCACGTCGATGGATCAAGCTGACCGCTACTGGGATTCGCCGGTCTCGTCGGCATCCCGGTGGCCCGGCTCGTTGGGGTTGGTGTCGGGGCCCTGGTCGGGCCGTCGGCGGTCTCGCCCACCTCGGGGGTCCCGGACTTCTGGACGGCCGAGTGGCTCGGCGAGGTGCCGGTGTCGGCCTGGTGCGACTCGCGGAGACCGTCCGCCGTGGCCTGGTTGCGACCGTCCCGAGCCGGGCGGAGACGGGATGGTCGGCGCCCACGCTCGAGCGCGGCCTTGATCAGCCCGGGGTCAACCCATCCGTGCCGGTCATCTCGACCTGACCGGCATCGCTTACCCAGAACATCTGACACCCCCGCGGCGACCGGTACCCGTTCCTACCGCGACCCCGACGGGCGCACACGCTTGGCCGGCTCGTTCTCCACTCGGCGCGACGCCCTGCACGCGGCCAACCGTGAGGAAGCAGAAGATGCTCGCCGCGGCCTGGCACGACAACGCTCAAGGCGACATCACCTCTCGTGACTACGTCGAGGTGGACCGACGGGTGCACGGGCCACAGTCTCCACTACGCTGACCGTGCCCATGGTGCAGGAACCCGGTGCGACTCCGGGGCGGTTCCGCCACTGTGTCACCCCCCTCGCGGTCGGGTGCAGCCAGACACTGGCCACGGGTATCCCACCGATGGACGGGGCGAGAACCCCGGAGGAGGAACACCCGCCGTGCGTGTTGCGCTGCTCTCGACATCCGACACCGACCTGCTCAGCGCCCGGGCCTCCGGCGCCGACTACGTGCTGGCCAATCCGGCGAGACCCGGCCACCAGTCCATGGCCGAGGTGATCGAGGGCTGCGACCTCGTCGCCGGCCGCCTGCTCGGCTCGCCCCAGGACCTCTGCTCCGGCTTCACCCGGATCGCCGCGGCCGGTATGCCGGTCGTGGTGCTCGGCGGTGAGCAGGAACCGAACGCCGAGCTCATGGAGCTCTCCTCGGTGCCGATCGGGGTCGCCGCCCAGGCGCATCGCTACCTCGCCGAGGGTGGCCCCGAGAACCTCCGCCAGCTGCACGCCTTCCTCTCCGACACGATCCTGCTGACCGGCGAGGGCTTCGATCCGCCGGCGGTCCTGCCGTTCTGGGGGACCGCCGCACGGCCGACCGTCGAGGCCGGCCTCCCCCGCATCGGGGTGCTCTACTACCGTGCCCACGAGGCGAGCGGCAACACCGCCTTCGCCCACGCCCTCGCCGATGCCGTCGACGCGACCGGACAGGCGGTCGGCGTACCCATCTTCGCGGGCTCGCTGCGGGCCGCACCCGACGACCTCTACGACGCATTGGGCACCCTCGACGCGCTGGTGGTCACGGTCCTGGCCGCCGGCGGCAGCGTGCCCTCGACTGCGAGCGCCGGCGGTGACGACGAGGCGTGGGACGTGGCGCGGATGGCCGCCCTCGACATCCCGGTCATCCAGGGCCTGTGCCTGACCACCAGCCGCGCGGAGTGGTTGGCGTCCAACGACGGGGTCAGCCCGCTCGACTCCGCGACCCAGATCGCGATCCCCGAGTTCGACGGCCGGATCATCACGGCCCCCTTCTCCTTCAAGGAGATCGACGCCGACGGGCTACCCCGCTACGTCGCCGACCCCGAGCGCTGCGACCGGGTCGCGCGGATCGCCGTCAACTATGCGCGGCTGCGCTCGGTGCCCAACGCCGACAAGAGGCTCGCGCTCGTGCTGTCGGCCTACCCGACCAAGCACGCCCGCATCGGCAACGCGGTCGGCCTCGACACCCCGGTGTCGGCGATCCGGCTGCTCCGACGGTTGCGCGACGCTGGCTACGACCTCGGCTGCGACAACCCCGTCGTCGACATCCTCGACCGCTTGGGCACCGACACCGAGGCCGGCGACGCGCTCATCCACGCGCTGATCGCCGCCGGCGGCCAGGACGAGGAGTGGCTGACCAACGCGCAGCTGACCGACGCCCACGTCCGGATCAGCGGTGCGGCGTACAACGAATGGACCCGTGACCTGCCCGCCGACCTGCGCACCGCGATGGTCGATGCGTGGGGTCCGGCGCCGGGCAGCCTGTTCGTCAACGAGGCCGGCGAGCTGGTGCTCGCCACCCTGCAGGCCGGCAACATCGTGGTGCTGATCCAGCCGCCGCGCGGCTTCGGCGAGAACCCGGTCGCGATCTACCACGACCCCGACCTCGCTCCCAGCCACCACTACCTCGGCGCCTACCGCTGGCTCGACAGCTCCGTCAAAGACGGGGGCTTCGGTGCCGACGCGGTCGTGCACCTCGGCAAGCACGGCTCGCTGGAGTGGCTGCCCGGCAAGAACGCCGCCCTGTCGGCCTCGTGCGGCACCGACGCCGCCCTCGGCAGCCTGCCGCTGGTCTATCCGTTCCTCGTCAACGACCCGGGCGAAGGCGCGCAGGCCAAGCGCCGCGCCCACGCCACCATCGTCGACCACCTCGTGCCGCCGATGGCCCGGGCCGAGGCGTACGGCGACATCGCCCGCCTCGAGCAGCTGCTGGACGAGCACGCCAACATCGCGGCCATGGACCCGGCCAAGCTGCCGGCCGTCCGCGGGGAGATCTGGACGCTCATGCAGGCGGCCCAGCTGCACCGCGATCTCGGCCTGGACGAGCGCCCGGACGACGAGGAGTTCGACGACTTCCTGCTGCACGTCGACGGCTGGCTCTGCGAGATCAAGGACGCCCAGATCCGCGACGGCCTGCACATCCTCGGCGAGGCGCCGACGGGCGAGGCGAGGGTCAACCTGGTGCTGGCGATCCTGCGTGCGTCGCAGGTCTGGGGCGGCGTCGGCAGCGCCGTCCCCGGCCTGCGGACCGCCCTGGGGCTGGCCGACGTCGACGCCGCGTCGGGCGTCGAGCTCGACGCCTTCGAGGCGCAGGCCCGCGGCCTGGTCGAGCAGATGGAGAAGGCCGGCTGGGACCCGGCCGCGGCCACGGACCTGCACGAGGACCCCGACGTGCAGCGGGTGCTGTCCTTCGCGGCGACCGAGGTCGTGCCCCGCCTCGCCGGCACCGTCAACGAACTGACCGCCGTGCTGCACGCCCTCGACGGCGGCTTCGTGCCAGCCGGCCCGAGCGGCTCGCCGCTGCGTGGCCTGGTCAACGTGCTCCCGACCGGGCGCAACTTCTACACCGTCGACCCACGCGCCGTCCCCTCACGGCTGGCGTGGCAGACCGGCCAGGCGATGGCCGACTCGCTGGTGCAGCGCTACCTCGACGAGACCGGCGAGCACCCGCGCTCGGTCGGCATCTCGGTGTGGGGCACGTCCGCGATGCGCACCTCGGGCGACGACATCGCCGAGGTGCTCGCCCTGCTGGGTGTCCGGCCGGAGTGGGACGCCGAGTCCCGTCGCGTCCGCGAGCTCCTCGTGGTGCCACTCGCTGAGCTGGGCCGCCCCCGCATCGACGTGACGGTGCGCATCTCGGGCTTCTTCCGCGATGCCTTCCCGCACGTGGTGGCGATGCTCGACGACGCGGTGCGGATGGTGGTCGAGCTCGACGAGCCGGACGAGGAGAACTTCGTGCGCGCCCACGCGCGTGCCGACCTGGCCGAACACGGCGACGAGCGGCGCGCGACGACACGCATCTTCGGGTCCAAGCCGGGGTCGTACGGCGCCGGCATCCTCCAGGTCGTCGAGTCGGGCTCGTGGCGCGACGACAACGACCTGGCCGAGGTCTACACAGCCTGGGGCGGCTTCGCCTACGGCCGCGACCTCGACGGCGCCCCGGCAGCCGAGGACATGCGCGCCAACTACCGCCGGATCAAGGTGGCGGCCAAGAACGTCGACAGCGCGGAGCACGACATCGCCGACTCCGACGACTACTTCCAGTACCACGGCGGCATGATCGCCACCGTGCGCGCGCTGACCGGCAATGCGCCCAAGGCCTATGTCGGTGACTCGACCACGCCCGACGCCGTGCGCACCCGCAGCCTGGCCGAGGAGACGGCCCGGGTGTTCCGCTCCCGCGTGGTCAACCCCCGCTGGATCGCGGCCATGCAGCGGCACGGCTACAAGGGCGCCTTCGAGCTGGCCGCGACCGTCGACTACCTCTTCGGCTTCGACGCCACCGCCGGCGTCGTGCACGACTGGATGTACGAGAAGCTCGCGACGGAGTACGTCCTGGACGTGACCAACCAGGCCTTCCTGCGCACCTCGAACCCGTGGGCGCTGCGCGGCATCGTCGAGCGGCTGCACGAGGCCGCCGAGCGGGGGCTCTGGGCCGAGCCCGACCCGGACGTGATGGCCGCGATGCAACAGGTCTACCTCGAGGTCGAGGGCGACCTGGAGGGCCAGGAGTGAAGGTCCGCCTCCTCGGCGTGGGGATGGGCCCGCAGCACGTGACGGTCGAGGTGGCCCGCGCGCTGCGGTCCTGCGACTACGTGGTCGCAGCGAGCAAGTCCGACAACGATGAGCTGCTCGCGATCAGGCAGGCGATCTGCGAGGAGTACGGCGTCGAGCTGGTCGCCGTTCCGGACCCGATGCGCGACCGCGATCCGGGTGACTATCCCGCCACGGTCGCCGCCTGGCACGACGCCCGCGCTGCGGCGTACGCCGAGGTGATCCGCGAGCGCGCCGGCACCGCCGCCTTCCTGGTCTGGGGCGACCCGTCGCTCTACGACTCCACGATCCGCGTCGTCGGGCGGGTGGCCGAGTCGGTGGGAGCCGACTGGGACGTGCTGCCCGGCGTGAGCGCGCCCTCGCTCCTCGCGGCCCGGCACCGGATCGTGCTCCATGAGGTGGGCCAGCCGGTGCACATCACGTCGCCTCGCCGCCTCCCCGAGGCGCTCGCCCAGGACGAGACCAACATCGTGGTGATGCTGGGCAACGAGGCGGACCTCACGGCACTGGTCGCGCTCGGGGAGTGGTCGATCTGGTGGGGCGCCAACCTCGGCACCGGCTCGGAGGAGCTCGTCTCCGGACAAGTCGCGGACGTCCTGGCCGATCTCGTCGCCGCGCGCGCCCGCGCCAAGCAGGCAGCCGGCTGGGTCATGGACGTCCACCTGTTGCGAGCACCGGCATGACCACCCCGCGAAACTGCTCGCTGCACTCGCACTTTGACGGGGACCCCGGGTGAGCGGGCTCCTCGTCGCCGGCACCACGTCGGACGCGGGCAAGAGCGTGGTGACCGCCGGCCTGTGCCGGGCCCTCGCGCGTCGTGGGGTCACAGTTGCGCCGTACAAGGCCCAGAACATGTCGAACAACTCGATGGTGTGCGTGGCCGCCGATGGCACGGCCGCCGAGATCGGGCGGGCCCAGTGGGTGCAGGCCCTCGCGGCCGGGGTGATGCCCGAGCCGGCGATGAACCCTGTGCTGCTCAAGCCCGGCTCCGACCGCCGCAGCCATGTCGTGCTGATGGGCCAGCCTGCGGGCGACGTCTCCTCCTCCGACTGGGAGTCCGGGCGGCGGCACCTGGCGCGGGCCGCGCATGCGGCGTACGACGACCTGTCGGTCCGTTTCGACGTCGTCGTCGCCGAGGGTGCCGGCAGTCCGGCCGAGATCAACTTGCGCGCCGGCGACTACGTCAACATGGGGCTGGCCCGCCATGCCGGGCTGCCGACCGTCGTCGTCGGCGACATCGACCGCGGTGGCGTGTTCGCGGCGATGTTCGGGACCGTGGCACTGCTGGAGCCTGCGGACCAGCGGCTGGTCGCGGGGTTCGTGGTCAACAAGTTCCGCGGCGACGTCGGCCTGCTCTCCCCCGGGCTCTCCTCGTTGGCTTCCCTGACCGGGCGACGGGTCTATGGCGTGCTGCCGTGGGACGCGGGACTATGGCTCGACTCCGAGGATGCGCTCGACCTCGAGGGCCGACGAGCGGTCAACACCGCCGCCCGCAAGGTCGCCGTCGTGCGGCTGCCGCGGATCAGCAACTTCACCGACGTGGACGCGCTCGGACTCGAACCCGACCTCGACGTGGTCTTCGCTGCGAGCCCACGCGACCTCGCCGACGCCGACCTGGTCGTCCTGCCGGGCACGCGGGCGACCATCAGCGACCTCGCGTGGCTGCGCTCCCGCGGGCTGGACCGCGCGATCCTCGACCACGCGCACGCCGGCCGGCCCGTGCTCGGCATCTGCGGCGGCTTCCAGATGCTGGGTCGTCATATCGCCGACCCGCACGGGCTCGAGGGCGAGCCGGGCGTCTCGGCCGCCGGGCTCGGCCTGTTGGATGTCAGCACCGAGTTCGCGGTCGACAAGGTCCTGCGTCTTCCGGTCGGTGCGGCGCTGGGCGCGCCCGCGTCCGGCTACGAGATCCACCACGGCCGCGTCACCGTCGGTTCCGGGGAGTCGTTCCTCGGGGGCGCCCGGGCCGATGCCGTGTTCGGAACGATGTGGCACGGCAGCCTGGAAAGCGATGAGTTTCGTCGCGCTTTCCTCTCCTCGGCGCTCGGGCTGACACCTTCCTCGGTGTCCTTCCCTGAGGCGCGCGAGCGGCGGCTCGACCTGCTCGGCGACCTCGTGGAGGAGCACCTCGACGTCGAGGCCCTGCTCGACCTCTCCCGCATGGGCGCGCCCGCCGATCTCCCGGTCCTGCCTCCCGGAGGTGTGCCATGAGGCTGCTCCTGCTCGGCGGCACCAGCGAAGCCCGCGAGCTCGCCGCCGACCTCGTGGACGCGGGCATCGACGTCACGTCGTCGCTCGCCGGTCGCGTGGCTCGGCCCCGGCTGCCCGTCGGCAAGGTCCGCATCGGCGGCTTCGGCGGCGTGCCCGGCCTACGTGCAGCGCTGGTCGACTTCGACGTCGTGGTCGACGCCACCCACCCCTTCGCCCTCGGCATGACGGCCAACGCGGCCGCCGCCTGCACGGATCTTCCGCTGCTGCGGCTCGAGCGACCCGGTTGGGCGCCGGACCCGTCGTGGCACTACGTCGACACCCATTCGCGGGCAGCCTCGACGGCCGCGTCCCTGGGGGCGCGTCCCTTCGTCACTGTCGGGCGACAGGAGCTCGCGCGGTTCGTGCCGGCGCTCGGCGACCTCCCGGTGCTGGCCCGCGTCGTCGATGTACCCGATCTGTCCCTGCCGCCCACTTGGGAGCTGGTCACCAGCCGCGGTCCCTACACGCTGCCGTCCGAGATTTCGCTGCTGCGCGAACACCGCACCGATGTGCTGGTCACCAAGGACTCGGGCGGCACCTACACCTGGCCGAAGCTGGAGGCGGCGGCCGCGCTCGGCATCGCCGTCGTCGTCGTACGCCGCCCGCCCGGACCCGAAGGTGTCCGCACCGTCAGCGACGTCGCCGAGGCCGTGGCCTGGGTCAAGGAGCTGGCATGAAGGTCCTGGTCACCGGCGGAGTGCGCTCGGGAAAGTCGCGGCACGCGGAGTCGTTGCTGGCCGACGCGCCGATCGTCACGTACGTCGCCCCCGGCCCCACCGCCGACTCCGATCCTGACTGGGTGGCCCGCATCGCCGCCCATCGAGCCCGACGCCCCGCGTCCTGGACGACCCTGGAGACGCGAGACCTCACCGCAGCGCTGGGCGTCGCTGGTCCGGTGCTCGTCGACTGCCTGGGCACCTGGCTTGCGGCCCTCCTCGATGCGCGCGACCTGTGGGACGCCTCCGCCAAGACGGTCACGGCGACCGTCGACGCCCTGCTCGACGAGGTGGTCGGGACTCTCGCGCTTCGCGACGACGTCGTGCTCGTGACGAACGAGGTGGGGCTGGGCGTCGTCCCCACCCACCGGTCCGGCCGCCTCTTCCGCGACCTGCTGGGCCTGGTCAACCAGCGCCTCGCGACGGCCTGCGACGAGGTGCACCTCGTGGTCGCAGGTCGGGTGCTCAGGCTGTGACCGCCCTCGTGCTCGTCGGCATGTCCGTCACCGACGTCGACCGCCGCGACGACCTGCTGGCAGCGGCCGCCCCTCGGGGCGCGACCGTGGCGTTCCTGCAGATGGGTGACCCGTCGCTCTCGCTCGAGCTGACCCGGCTGGGCGACCTCGGGGTTTCGGCCATCACTCTTGTCGGGGTCGACCTCGGGCCGCTCGCGCCTGCCCACTCGTGGCTGCGCCGGGTCGCCGGGCACTGGTTTCGCGAGCGCGCCGGGCGCCGGCCGGCCCTCGACATCGCCACCCGGCTGATCACCTCACTGGACGACCTCGATGCGGCACTCAGCGACTGCAAGCCCATCTCGGGCACCGAACCCGGGCTCACGTCGGCCGCCTGGGAGGACGTGAGCGGTCACCGCCGCCAGGTGCTCATCTGTCGCGGGCCGCGCTGCACTGCTCGAGGAGGTGAGGAGACGATGCGCGCGCTGGTGCTCGGCCTGATGGAGGCCGGGCTCGGCGACAACGACGTGCTCGCCACGCACACCGGTTGTCAGTTCCCCTGCAACCAGGCACCCGTCGTCAGCGTCCAGCCCGACGATGTCTGGTACGGCGACGTCGACCCCGCGGCCGCGCGCGCGATCGTCACCGGCCACCTCGTCGGTGGCTCTCCCCTCGAGAGCCACCGGCTCCCCCGCTGAAGGATCAGAGGCTGGCGGCGAGTTCCCGGCGCTGGGCGACGGCTGTCTCCCGCGCGTACAGCCGTGACACCAGGCCGGTCAGCAACACGCCGAGCACGCCCCACATGGTGGCCAGGGTGAGCATCGAGGCCAGCCTGAAGGACCACAACGTGTCGGCCGGGAAGTCACCCAGCTCGCTGACCGGCGCGAACACGAGCGCCGCCACGATCACCACGAGCAGGTAGGCCGCAATGCCGGCGACCACGCCGCCGTACGTGCCGATCCGCTCACGCAGTCGGCAGGCGACGTACGACGCGAGGACGGCCGCGCCCACCGAGAGCAGCAAGAAGCCGAAGTAGAGGGCGGTCCGCTCACCGATGGTGTCGGCATCGCCGACGGCGGGCGGGTTGGCGGGGTACTTCAGGAACGGCACCAGCGCCGCGGCGACGAAGCCGATCAACGCGACGAGGGCGGTCGACTGACTGGGCAGGAGACGACCGATCCGGCCCAGGGTGCCGGCAGCGACGAGCGCCACGAGGCCACCCAGCGCGACCCCGACAGCCACGCTTCCGGTCAGCAGGCCCCAGGTGCGCTGGTTGTCACGGGAGACCTCGAAGACCTCGTCCTCACCGGAGGAGTGCGTGTGGCTGTGGCCCGCCGACTCCTCGCCGTGCGAGTGCGAGCCACCGGGTGCCACGGCGCCCGAGTCCTCCAGCGCGATCGCGGCCTCGACGTGGGGTTCACCGACCACGTTGGCGACGAGGAAGGCGGCGAGGCCGGCAAGGAGGCCGGCCAGCAGGCCGCGGACCAGAAATGCACGTGCGTTCATCAAGATTCCGTTCATGGGGTCGCCGCTACATCACCGGGCGCACTCAACTGCCTGCCGGACGGCGGGGAGGAGAAAAGGGGTGCTACTGATGGATCAGTGGCAGGGGTATCCGAGCAGGTGACGCGCGTCGTGGACCCACTCGTGGATCGCAGTGCCCGCGGGAATCGAGACGGCGCCCTGGTCGGCGCTCACGAAGAAGATGGCCAGCGTTCCCAGCAGTCCGAAGAGGAGCGCCCAAGGGGCCAGCTCCCGGAACGGGATGGTGGGGAGAGCGGGGGCACCGGTGACCGGTGCCGCAGCAGAGTGCGACATGTGTCCTCCTCAGGGATGCGTGCGTCCCTGGTTGATGGGTTCGGACGACCACGCGGGTCTGACTTCACCGGATCAACCCTGAGGCTGAAGCGATGTCACAGTAGCGCGACTGTGCCGGAATTCCACCGGCTTCCAAGTGATCGTTGACGCTCACCCTAGCGGACGACGAGGGCGTCTGAGCAGCCCGCCACGGGACGGAATCAGGGTCGCCACCGCGACTGCTCCGAGGCCGACCCGACCCGCGAGATCGGCGGCCCGGATGATGTCCTCCGGCCGCGCGGATCGGCCGTCACCAAGGGCCGCACGGTGTTCGATCCGGTGGCCGTAGTAGCGGTTCGTGCCCCCGAGCCGGATGCCGAGGGAGCCGGCGAAGGCCGCTTCGACCACCCCGGCGTTCGGACTCGGATGACCGGCCGCGTCACGGCGCCAGGCCCGGGCAGCTGCGACTGACCGCGACGGTGCGGCGACCAGCACGAGCAGGCCGCAGAGGCGGGAGCCGGGCAGGTTGAGCAGGTCGTCGAGGCGAGCCGGTGCCCAGCCGAAGTTCTCGTAGCGCGCGTTGTGGTGACCGACCATCGCGTCGAGGGTGTTGGCGGCGCGGTAGCCGAGCAGGCCCGGCACGCCGCACAGCGCCCCCCACACCAGTGGCGCGACAACGGCATCGGAGGTGTTCTCCGCGACCGACTCGACGACGGCACGCGCCACCTCGGATCCGTCGAGGTCGGCCGTGTCGCGACCGACGAGGTGGTTCAGCCGCTTCCGCGCGGCAGGCAGATCACCGGCAGCCAGGTGGGTGTGTACGGCGACCGCCTCGCGCGCCAGGGAACGCTCGCCCAGCACCGCCCAGGTTGCCAGGGCCGTCAGGGCGGCGCGTGCGACCGGCCGGCCGGCGAGTCGCTCAGCCGCGACACCGACCGCAACCGAGCCGCCGACGAGGAGCGTGGTGTGCGCGGCGCCGCACGCCCGCGAGTCGGCGTACAGGAGGTCCTCGAGGGCCTTCGCGGTGGCGCCGAAGCCGGCCACGGGATGGAAGCGTCGGGGGTCGCCCAGGAGCCGGTCTGCGGCGTAGCCGATCATCAGCCCGACAGCGCGGGACTTCATGCGAGCGCCACCAGGATCGCGGCGAGCGCCACCTCGATGCTCGCGCCGAACACGTCGCCGGTGACGCCGCCGAGGCGGCGAGTCGTGCGCGCGACCACAGCGAGCACCGCTACGAGCGCGACGACGGCAGCGAGCGCGCCGCGCCACCACTCGAGACCGGCCCACGCGCCGGTGAGAGCAAGGACGACCGCGGCGAGGATCCACGCGAGGACCGTCACGGGAACAGGCACGGTCTGGGTGTAGGCGCTCCCGAGCCCGTCCGCCCGGCCTGCCGGGACACCGCGCGCGCAGCAGACCACGAGAGCCGCGCGGGATGCGCACACCGCGACGCCGGCCAGGATCGCGGCCTGCCACCAGCCGGGCAGCGAGAGGAGGCTCGCCAACCCCGCGACCTGGAGCCCGACCACCAGGACGATCGCCACGACGCCGGCCGGCCCGGACGTGCCGGACCTCATGACGACCAGCGACCGTTCACGGTCGTAGGAGGCAGCCAGTCCGTCGACGGTGTCCGAGAGCCCGTCGAGGTGGAAGGCACGGTTGCCGAGGATCACAGCGCCGATGGCGAGCAGCGCGATGACCAGGACGGGAAGCTGCAGCATGTGGCCGGCCAGCGCCACGCAGGTGACTTCGACCCCGAGGGGCAGGACCGCGGCCGGCGCCAGCACCATCGCTGCCGATGCGCGCCGCCGGTCGAAGGTCGTAGGCGGTCGCACCGGGATCGCGGTGAGCGTCCCGACGGCGAGCCGCCAGGCGTCGAGCATCAGGGCACGAGCTCGGACAGCAGGGCCACGTCGCGCAGCAGCGCGGCAGCGCTACGGACCACGGGAACGGCCGCGACCGCGCCCGAGCCCTCGCCGAGACGCAGACCGAGGTCGAGCAGCGGCTCCAGTCCCATCTTCGCCAGCGCGAGCGACTGGGCCGGCTCGGTGGAGCGGTGGCCTGCGGCGTACCACCCGGCAGCGCCGGGCTCGATGCGGTCGGCGGTCAGCGCGCACGCGACGCTCATCAGGCCGTCGAGGAGCACCGGGCGGCCCTCCTGCGCCGCGGCGAGCAGGAAGCCGGTGCTCGCCGCGAGGTCGGCGCTGCCGAGCGCGGCCAGGGTCTCGATCGGGTCATCGGTGCGAGCATCGGCCCGCGCCAGCGCGGCGTCGATCACGGCGCTCTTGTGGAGCAGGGCCGCATCGTCGATCCCGGTGCCGCGGCCGACGACCTCGGAGGCGGGCACGCCGAGGCCGGCGGCCACCATGGCCGCGGCCGGGGTCGTGTTGCCGATGCCCATGTCGCCGCTGATCAGAAGCTGGGCGCCGGCGGCGATCTCCTGGCGCGCGACGGCGGCCCCCGCGGCCAGCGCGGCGCGCGTCTCGTCGATGGTGAGCGCGTCCTCGAGGTGGATGGCCCCGCTTCCGCGGCGGATCTTGTGCGCTGTCAGCGCGTCGCGCACCGAGGCATCGAGGTCGTCGAAGTCCTCGTCCACCCCGAGGTCGAGCACTCGGACGGCCACACCGTGCGCCGACGCCAGGGCGCTGACTCCGGCCTTGCCCAACAGGAAGGTGCGGACCATCGCGCCGGTGATGGCGGGGGGGAACGCCGACACACCATGGGCGGCGACACCGTGGTCGCCCGCGAAGATGACGAGCCGGACGTTGTCGACAGGCACGGGCGGCACCTGGCCCTGGCAGGCCGCCACCCACACCGCCAGGTCACCGAGCCGGCCGAGAGCCCCGGGAGGTGTGGCGAGCGCGGCCAGCCGCTTGGTGGCGTGGCTGCGGGCGATGTCGGAGGGCGCGGAGACGTGGGCCATGGCGAGGTCCTTCAAAGGATGGGCAAACGGGTCTGACCGAGGGCAGTGAGCAACCGGTCCGTCATGGGCTCGGGTCGCACGGCGATCCGCGCCCAGGTGGAGTCGAGGCCGGGGAACGTGTCCGCACGGCGTACGGCGATGCCGGCGTCGCGCAGGGAGAGCCGAGCGCCTCCGAGGCGGGCGAGCACGAACGGGGCCGAGGACGGGACGTGCTCGATACCGCGCTCGGTCAGGCCGGCGATGAGGTGGTCGCGCCAGCGGCGGATCGCGAACGCGCGGTCCGTGGCTTCGTCCGCGGCCCGAGCGGTCGAGCACGCGACGAGGGCTGCCACAGCGGGTCCGGCGACCGACCACGGCGTCTGCAGGCGCGCGAGCCGGTCGACGACCCGCGGGTTGCCCGCGAGATAGCCCGCCCGGACTCCGGGGATCGACCAGTGCTTGGTGAGGCTGCGGATGACGACGACGCCGTCGAGGCGTTCGCGGACGAGCGACTCGACCTCGCCGGGCACGGCGTCCATGAAGGCCTCGTCGACCACGACGAACCGACCCGGGCGTTGCAGGCTCCGGATCAGCGATGTCGGGTGGAGGACTCCGGTCGGGTTGGTGGGGTTGCCGATCATGACGAGATCCGCGCCGTCGGGGATCTCCGATGGATCGAGGGTGAAGTCGGGCCGGCACAGGACGGTGTCGACGACGTGGCCCGCCTGCTCGAGTGCGGCATGCGGCTCGGTGAACTGCGGGTGCACC
>JAOPXF010000216.1 GCA_025965295.1 Nocardioides sp. | reverse complement strand
GGTACCCGACCGGGTGGCCCTCGTGGCCGGCGACCCCGATCCGGCTGCCCGCGCGCGCTGGACTTACGCCGAGCTTCTCGACATCGCCGAGCGCGTGGGCGCCGCCCTGCTCGACCGCTTCGAGCCCGGTGAGCGGCTGGCCGTGTGGGAGATCAACCGGCCGGAGTGGGTGATGCTCCAGATGGGCGCCGCTCTCGCCGGGGTCGTGATCGTGACGGTGAACCCGCAGTACCGCGCCGAGGAGCTCCGCTACGTGCTCGAGCAGGCCGAGGTGTCCGGCATCGTCCACGGCGCCACGCACCGCGGTGTGTCGATGACCGACGTGGTCGCCGACGTCGCGCCGGGGATCTCCTCGCTGCGGCACGTCATCCCCTTCGCCGACTGGGACGCCTTCCTCGACAGCGCACCGGCCGAGGCGACCTTCCCGGAGGTCACCGCCGACGACCCCTGCGTGATCATCTACACCTCCGGGACCACGGGCTTCGCCAAGGGCGCCCTGCTCTACCACCTCGGCGCCGTCAACACCTCCCGCCTGTCCGCCGAACGTGCCAACTTCCGTGACGGCGACTGCTGGATCAACCCCATCCCGCTCTTCCACACCGGTGGCGGCGTGCTCGGCAGCATCGGCACCCTGGCTCGACGGGGGCGCCAGGTCGTCGTGCCGCAGTTCGACCCGGCGCTCGTCCTCGACCTGATCGAGTCCGAGCGGGGCAACCTGATCGTGACCGTCCCGACGATCCTGATCGGCCTGCTGGACCACCCCGACCGTCCACAGCGCGATCTGTCGAGCATGCGCACGATCATGTGCGGCGGCGCGAAGGTGCCCGAGGAGCTGGTGCGGCGGACGAAACAGCTCGTCGGCTGCGACTTCTCCATCCTCTTCGGCCAGGCCGAGATGCACGGCGTCCTGACGCAGTCGCTGCCGACCGACTCCGACGAGGACCAGGCCGGCACACTGGGCCTCCCGCTCGTCCACGTCGAGGTCAAGATCGCCGACCCGGTGACCGGCGAGCCCGTCCCGATCGGGCAGGCCGGCGAGATCTGCGCCCGCGGCTACCAGGCGATGCGCGGCTACTACCGGATGGCGGAAGCCACCGCGGCGACCATCGACCGCGACGGCTGGCTGCACAGCGGCGACGCGGGCCGGATGGACCCGCGCGGCTACCTCCAGATCGCCGGTCGCCTCAAGGACATCATCATCCGGGGTGGTGAGAACATCCACCCGCTGGAGATCGAGGAGCTCCTGCTCGGCCACGAGGCGGTCGCCGAGGTCGCCGTCATCGGGATCGCCGACGAGGTGTGGGGCGAGCAGGTCGCGGCCGTCGTCCGCAGTGCCGGGCGGACGCCGACCCCCGAGGACCTGCACGCCTTCTGCCGTGCGTCGCTCGCGCCCTTCAAGACCCCGAAGTACTGGTTCTTCGTCGAGGAGTTCCCGATGACCGCGTCCGGCAAGATCCGTAAGTTCTCCCTGCGCGACAGCGTGGCCGCCGGCGAGCTGGGCGAGCCGGCGACCGCGGCCCGCTGAGATGACGGTCCCCACCTTCGCGGAGGTCTCGCTGCTCCCCGCCTCCAACGACTTCGTCGTCCCCCGGGAGTTCGAGGACCAGAACGGGCACATGAACATCCAGCACTACCTGGGCATCGCCGGTGACGGCGTCGACCGCGGCATGGTGCCGCTCGGCGTACCGCAGGACTGGCCGCAGACGGCCGGGCTCGGCGTCTTCTCCGCCGAGCAGCACCTCACCTTCGTCGCCGAGGTCCACGCGGGCGACCGGGTCACGTTTCACCTGCGGCTGCTCGAACGCTCGGACCGCGGGGTGCATGCGGTCGGCTACCTGCTCGACCAGGCACGCGCGCGGGTCAGCTTCGTGCTCGAGGCCGTGTGGCTGCACGTCGACATGACCGTGCGCCGGACGGCCGTGTGGCCGGCCGCGGTTGCCGCCCTGCTCGACGAGCGCATCGCCTCCGACTCCGCGCTCGGCTGGACGCCGGTCCTGTCGGCACCGATGGCGCTGCGCCACCGGGTGGGCTGACATGTCCGCGTCCGCAAGTGTGACGAAGAGCGTCGCCGACACCGCCTTCACCCGCACGTTCGGTGTCGACGTGCCCCTCGTGCAGGGCGGCATGCAGTGGATCGCCCGGGCCGGGCTGGTGGCGGCCGTCGCCGAGGCCGGCGGCCTCGGGTTCCTCTCCGCACTGACCCAGCCCTCGCCTGAAGACCTGAGCCGCGAGATCGCCCGCACCCACGAGCTGACGGACCGCCCGTTCGGGGTCAACCTCACCGTGCTGCCGACGATCGAGCCCCGTCCGTACGACGAGTACCGCGCCGCCATCATCGAGAGCGGCGTGACGGTCGTCGAGACCGCCGGGTCGGACCCGACCCCGCACATCGAGCACTTCGCCCGGCACGGCGTGCGGGTGATCCACAAGTGCACCAGCGTGAGGCACGCCCTCCGGGCCCAGGCCGCGGGCGCCGCAGCCGTGACCGTGGACGGCTTCGAGTGCGCCGGGCATCCCGGCGAGGACGACATCCCGGGGCTGGTGCTCGTCCCGGCCGTCGCCCGACGCCTCGACATCCCGGTCATCGCGTGCGGTGGTTTCGCCGACGGCGCCGGACTGGTCGCCGCGCTCGCCCTCGGGGCGGACGCGATCTGCATGGGGACGCGATTCCTGTGCACGGAGGAGTCCCCGGCCCACCCGAACGTGAAGCGCGCAATCGTCGCGGCCAGCGAGCGGGACACCGAGCTGATCTTCCGCCCGCTGCGCAACACGTCGCGGGTGGCCAGCAACGCGGTCAGCCGGACGGTCGTCGCCTCCCTGGCAGCGGGGGCGGGTTTCGACGGCGTGCGGGAGCTCGTGTCCGGCGCCCGAGGGCGCCAGGTCTTCGACGGCGGCGACCTCGAGGCGGGCGTCTGGTCGGTCGGGATGGCGCAGGGCCTGATCGACGACGTCCCCGACGTCGCGACGCTGGTCGACAGGATCATGGCGCAGGCCCACGCGATCGTCTGCGGGCTCGCATCATGACCGACGTGGTGCTCACCGAGGTCGACGCCGCGGTCGCGGTGGTGACGCTCAACCGGCCCGAGCGCCGCAACGCCGTGAACGCGGAGCTGCTGAGCGGCCTGCGAGCGACGCTCGCGGCGCTGGACGCCGACCCCGAGGTGGCCGCCATCGTGCTCACCGGTGCCGGAAGCGCCTTCTGCGCCGGGATGGACCTCGCCGACCTCGACGCCCTGGTCTCGGTGCCAGGCCTGATCGCCTGGGACGCCACCCTCCGGACGAGCGCCCCCTGGGAGCCGCTCGAGACGCCGGTCGTGGGTGCGGTCAACGGTGCCGCCGTGACCGGTGGCCTGGAGATCGCGCTTGCCTGCGACGTCCTGGTCGGCTCCGACCGCGCGAGCTTCGCCGACACCCACGCGCGGGCGGGCCTGGTCCCGGGCTGGGGGCTGACCGTCCGGCTCCCGCTGGCGGTGGGCCTGCGGGCCGCCCGGGCGATGAGCCTCACCGGCGACTACGTCGACGCCGCCACGGCGCTGCGTCTCGGCCTGGTGTACGCCGCGGTCCCCCACGCGGACCTGCTCCCGACCGCACTCACCCTGGCCCAGCACATCGCCGACAACGACCGCGCGGCCGTGCACTCCTACGTCAGGCTCTACCGCGCCGTCGAGGCAGAACTCGTCGACGACGCCTACCAGCGGGAGGCCGAGCACTCCCGGGCCCACCTGGAGCGCACCTACCGACCCGGCGCCATCGGGGACCGGAAGGACGACATCATCGCCCGCGGACGGTCCCAGCGATGCGACCCGCGGCCCTGACCCGTGGTGCCCGCGCCGCCTGGGGCCGGAAGTGGACCGATTTAGTAGGACGTCCTACTATCTAGGGGTAGCAGCACGCCCTTCTCGCTCGGCGAACGACGGAGACACCCCATGACTGACCTGCACGTGCCGGTGAACCCGGTCCGTCTCGTGACCGCCTCGAGCCTCTTCGACGGCCACGACGCGTCGATCAACATCATGCGGCGGATCTTCCAGTCCCAGGGCGCCGAGGTGGTGCACCTCGGGCACAACCGCTCGGTCCAGGAGGTCGTCGACGCGGCCCTCGAGGAGGACGTCCAGGGCGTCGCGGTGTCGTCGTACCAGGGCGGGCACATCGAGTACTTCGAGTACCTCGTCGAGTCGCTGCGCGCCCAGGGCGCCGGCCACGTCAAGGTCGTGGGTGGCGGCGGGGGCGTGATCGTCCACGACGAGATCGAGCGGCTGCGCGCCTCGGGCGTCACGATCTTCTCGCCGGAGGACGGCCAGCGGATGGGCCTCGTCGGCATGATCAACTCGGTCGTCCGCGACTGCGACTTCGACCTCTGGGCCGCCAGGCAGGTGACCGCGGAGCAGGTGCTCAGCGGCGACCGCTTCGCGATCGCCCGGGCCATCACGGGCGCCGAGCAGGGCCAGCTGCCCGCCGAGCTGCTCGAGCAGGTGCGGGCGGCCAGCGGCCACCACGCGACCCCGGTCCTCGGCATCACCGGCACCGGCGGGTCGGGCAAGTCCTCGCTGACCGACGAGCTCGTACGCCGCTTCCGGGTCGACCAGCAGGACAAGCTGCGCGTCGCCGTGCTCGCCGTCGACCCCACCCGACGCAAGGGCGGCGGTGCGCTGCTGGGCGACCGGATCCGGATGAACTCGTTGGACGGAGACCGCGTCTA
>JAOPXF010000202.1 GCA_025965295.1 Nocardioides sp. | reverse complement strand
TCGGGTTGACGACGTACACCCGGCCCGTGAAGTCGCCCATCACCAGGTTGCGGACCAGCGCCTGGCCGATGGTGTCCTGGCGCCGGCTGGCGCCGATGACGGCAACCGACCGGGGGTTGAAGAACTTCTCGATCGAGGCGGACTCCGCACGGTGCTCGCGGTTGACCATCACGCCGATGGCGGTGTCGGTCGGGTCGATCGGGAACTCGAGCATGAGGACGCCGTCCTCGTACTCGCTGGCCACCCGGTAGCCCGCGTCGCGGAACGTCTGGATCATCCGGCTGTTGTCGGGGAGTATCTCGGCCACGAACCGCTCGACCCCGTTCTCGCGGCCGGCCTGGGCCAGGTGCTCGAGGAGGAGCTGGGCGATGCCGCGGCCCTGGTGCTGGTCCTCGACGAGGAACGCGACCTCCGCCTCGCCCGGCCGGACCACGTCGTAGCGCCCGACCGCGATCATCTGGCCGGAGAGCGTCAGCACCAGCGCCACCCGGTTCACGTGGTCGACCTGGGTGAAGCGCGCCACGTCGCGATCGGAGAGGTGCGGCATCGGGCTGAAGAAGCGGTAGTACTTCGACTCGTCCGAGACCCGGGCGTAGAAGTCGACCAGCAGGTCGGCGTCCCCGGCCTGGATCGGCCGGATGTGCGCGGCCCGCCCGTCGCGCAACAGCACGTCCGCCTCCCAATGGCGCGGAGCGGCGGGGATCTCCTCTGCGGTCTGGTCGGGGACGGTCACGGCCGAAATCTAGCGTGACTGGGTGAATGCGGCGTGCCCGCCGGGTTTCCTGGAAGGGCACCGGGGAGAATGGCGCCCATGGCCAGGCGCAGCACCAAGCAGGAACTCCCCGACGACTTCGAGGAGCACATCCTCGACATCGACGTCGGCGACGAGATGCGGTCGTCGTTCCTCGAGTACGCCTACTCGGTCATCTACTCCCGCGCACTGCCGGACGCCCGCGTCGGGCTGAAGCCGGTCCAGCGGCGGATCCTCTACTCGATGGACGAGATGGGCCTGCGCCCCGTCCGCGGGCACGTCATGAGCGCCCGCGTCGTCGGCGAGGTCATGGGCAAGCTGCACCCGCACGGTGACACCGCGATCTACGACGCCCTGGTCCGGATGGCCCAGCCGTGGTCGATGCGGGTGCCGATGATCGACGGGCACGGCAACTTCGGCTCGCCCGACGACTCCCCCGCGGCGATGCGCTACACCGAGTGCCGGATGGCCCCGGCGGCGGTCGCGATGACCGGCTCGATCGACGAGGACACCGTCGACTTCAAGCCCAACTACGACAGCCGCGAGACCGAGCCGTCGGTCCTGCCCTCCGCCCTCCCGAACCTGATCGTCAACGGCACCACCGGCATCGCGGTCGGCATGGCCACCAACATCGCCCCGCACAACCTCGTCGAGGTCGTCCAGGCGCTGCGCCACCTCATCAACCACCCCACCACCGACGTCGACGGGCTGATGCGCTTCATCCCCGGTCCCGACCTGCCCACCGGCGGCAAGATCGTCGGCCTCGAGGGTGTCCGCGACGCCTACCTCACCGGCCGCGGCACCTTCCGGATGCGCGCGACGGCCCGCATTGAGTCGGTGACGCCGCGCCGCAAGGGCATCGTGGTGACCGAGCTGCCGTACGGCGTCGGCACCGAGAAGGTCATCGAGCGGATCAAGACCCTGGTCCAGGGCAAGAAGCTCCAGGGCATCTCCGACGTCAAGGACCTCACCGATCGCGCGAAGGGTCTGCGGCTCGTGATCGAGGTCAAGAACGGCTTCCACCCCGAGGCCCTCCTCGAGCAGCTCTACCGGCAGACGCCGATGGAGGACACCTTCGGCATCAACGCCGTCGCGCTGGTCGACGGCCAGCCCCGCACGCTCGGGCTCAAGGAGATGCTGCAGGTCTTCCTCGACCACCGGTCCGCCGTCGTACGCCGGCGCTCGCAGTTCCGCCGCAACAAGGCCGCCGACCGGCTGCACCTGGTCGACGGACTGCTGGTCGCCATCCTCGACATCGACGAGGTCATCCAGCTGATCCGGACCTCCGACGACACCGCGATGGCGCGCGAGCGGCTGATGCAGGTCTTCGACCTCACCGAGGTCCAGACCAACTACATCCTCGAGATGCCGCTGCGCCGGCTCACGAAGTTCTCGAGGATCGAGCTGGACAAGGAGAAGACCGAGCTCGAGCGCGAGATCGAGGAGCTCGACGCGATCCTCAACGACGAGTTGCTGCGGTGGCGGGTCGTCTCCGACGAGCTGGCCGAGGTCGCCAAGACCTACGGCACCCCGCGCCGCACCGTGCTGCTCGAGTCGGCCGGCACCGCCGTCACCTCGGCGGCGGTCCCGCTCGAGGTCGCCGACGACCCGTGCTTCGCGTTCCTGTCGTCCACCGGGCTGCTGGCCCGCTCGACGACCGACGAGCCGCTGGGCTCGGGCGGCGCGCGCACCAACCACGACGTGGTCGTCTCCGCGGTCCGCACGACCGCCCGTGGCGAGGTGGGGGTGGTCACGTCGCGCGGCCGCGTCCTCAAGCTCTCGGTGCTCGACCTGCCCGCGATCCCGTCGTCGGCGAACGACCCGAACCTCCAGGGCGGCGTGCCCCTGAGCGAGGTGCTCTCACTCGACCAGGGCGAGCGCGCCCTCGCCCTGTCCGCACTGCCCGCCGACGGCCCGGGCCTGGCGCTGGGCACCAGGCAGGGTGTCGTCAAGCGGGTCAACCCGGAGGTGCTCTCCCGCGACGAGTGGGAGGTCATCTCGCTCAAGGACGGCGACGAGGTGGTCGGCGCCGTCGACCTGGCGACGGGCACCGAGACGCTCTGCTTCCTCACCTCCGACGCCCAGCTGCTGCACTTCGGCGCCGACGGCGTCCGCCCGCAGGGCCGGTCCGGCGGCGGCATCGCCGGGGTCCGGGTCACGGGCGGCGAGCAGGTCACCTGGTTCGGCGCCGTCGTCGACCCGGCCGACTCCGTGGTCGTGACGGCGTCCGGGTCGTCGACCGCGCTGCCCGGCACCGAGCCCGGCGCGGTCAAGGTGACCCCGTTCTCGGAGTACCCCCCGAAGGGGCGCGCGACCGGCGGCGTCCGCTGCCACCGCTTCCTCAAGGGCGAGGACACCCTGGTCTTCGCGTGGGCCGGCACCGCCCCCGCGCGGGCCGCCGCGTCCAGCGGCGCACCCATCGATCTGCCCGAGGCGACCGGCCGCCGCGACGGGTCCGGCATCCCCGGGAGCCAGGCGATCGCGGCCTGCGCCGGGCC
>JAOPXF010000192.1 GCA_025965295.1 Nocardioides sp. | reverse complement strand
AGATCGGGCTGTTCGTGATGCTCGGGCTGCTGCTGTCACCCGGCCGGATCACCCCCTCGATCGTGGGGCTGGCGATCGTGGCCGGGCTGGTGCTCACCTTCGTCGCGCGGCCGCTCTCGGTGCTGGTGAGCGCCGTGGTCCAGCCGATGCCGTGGCGCGAGCTGTCGTTCCTGTCCTGGGCCGGGCTGCGGGGCGCGGTCCCGATCGTCCTCACGACGATCCCGCTGGCCGCGGGGGTGGACGGCTCCCAGCGGCTCTTCGACCTGGTCTTCGTGATGGTCGTCATCTACACGCTGCTGACCGGTCCGACGCTGCCGTTGGTGGCGCGGGTCCTGAAGGTCGCCCGGCGATCGGAGCCGCGCGGCCTCGAGGTGGAGGCCGCGCCGCTGGAGCGGATCGCCGCCGACCTGCTCCAGGTCACGATCAGCCCGGTCTCACGGATGCACGGCGTCGAGGTCGGCGAGCTGCGGCTGCCCAAGGGGTCCTCGGTCGCGATGGTCATCCGCGCCGGGGAGACGCTGGTGCCCGAGCGGCGCACGGTGCTCCGGCACGGCGACGACCTGCTGGTCGTGACGCCGCGCCGGCTCCGTGACCGGACCGAGCAGCGGCTGCGCCAGGTGAGCGACGGCGGCCGCCTCGCCCAGTGGCTCGGCGATCGGCGTACGACGTAGGTCGGGCCCGATCAGGTGGCGGGCGGGCTGCAGATCGAGGTGGCCTCGCGGGCCTTGGCGAACTCGCGACCCTTGGCCAGCTTGTCGAAGCCGTCCCCGACCACGACGACGACCCCGGCGCCGCTCGCCTTCCGCTCGACGATCTTGGTGTTCGGGCCCAGGCGCGCGGCCACGAGGCGGACCGCGGGGTTCGCCGCGTCGTGGGTCCAGATCTCGGCCCTCGCGACCTGCGCATCGCCCGGGGCGTTGCCGCTGTCGCCCGCGACGAAGCCCTCGTCGGTGAGCAGCTGCATCGTGCGCCCGGCGAGCCCCTCACGGGTGCCGGCGTTGAAGACGCTGACGACGACCTGGTCGGGGTAGACCTTCTCGCCGGCCGCGACGTCCCGGCTCACGCACGTGGGCACCTCGGCCTTGCCGGGGAACGGCTCGGTGACGGCCGCCCAGCCCCACACGGCGCCGAGCACGAGGATGACCCCGAGCACGGTCACCGTGATGGCGGTCCGGGCTCCCTCGCGCATCAGCCCGCCAACTGGTGGACGCGGGCGTGCAGGACGCTGCGCTGCTGCAGGGCGGCCCGGAGCGCCCGGTGCAGCCCGTCCTCGAGGTAGTACTCCCCGCGCCACTCGACCACGTGTGCGAACAGGTCGCCGTAGAACGTGGAGTCCTCGTCGAGCAGGGCCGCGAGCTGGAGGGTGTCCTTCGTGGTGACCAGCTGGTCGAGCCGCACCTGGCGCGGGGGGACGGCCGCCCACGCACGGGAGGACATCCCGTGGTCGGGGTAGGGCCGGCCGTCGCCGACGCGCTTGAAGATCACGCAGCGACTATAACGAGAGTCCTCCCGAGGATCCCTACGCCGACCAGCGGACCGAGTCGTCGACGAAGTCGGCGAGTGCGTGGACGCCGCGCAGGTCGGTGCGGGTCTCCATCAGGGTGGTGAGAGCGTGCGAGTGTCGGGTCTGCAGCTTCTCGCGCTGGGCGCGGACCTTCTCGACGTCTCGTTCGATCGGGGTGGGGTTCTCCATCTCGGCCTCCTGAGAGCAGTGCTGGGGTGAAGACGCCAGCGTGCGCCCGTCAGGTCGCCGGGAGGTTGACCCCCGGTTACATCCACGTCTCACGGTGATGTGATCTACCTTTCACCCGTGGACGACATCGAAGCGATCCGGCAGCTGAAGTACCGCTACCTCCGCACCCTCGACACCAAGCAGTGGGACGAGTTCGAGGCCTGCTTCCAGCCCGACGCAACGGCCGACTACAACGGGCTCGAGTTCGCCGACCGGGCGGCGCTGGTCTCCTACATGCGCGAGAACCTCGGCGAGGGCATGATCACGATGCACCACGTGCACCACCCCGAGATCAGCGTCGACGGCGACGCCGCGACCGCGCGGTGGTACCTACACGACAAGGTGATCGTGGAGGCGTTCCGCTTCATGCTCGAGGGTGCCGCGTTCTACGACGACCGCTACGTCCGCACGCCCGACGGCTGGCGGGTCGCCCACACGGGCTATCGACGTACCTTCGAGGCGCAGTACTCCCTCGACGACCTCCCGGGCTTCAAGGTCAACGGACCGGGCGTCCACACGCACTGACTGCCGCTGCTTGAGGAGGGCACGCCAGCGCCCGTCTCGAAGCCGGTGAGATGTGCGGAGCCGCCTACAGCGTGTTGTCGGTCCACGCCATCTGGACGACCTCGATGCCCCGGTCGCGCGAGACGAGCCGGCCACGGCCGGGCGGTGCCGGCTGCGGCTTGAGGTTGCCGATCAGCGGCCCCTCGTCGGGGCTGCCGGACAGCATCAGCCCCGGCATCGCGAGGTCGCGCATCGACTGCAGCATCGGCTCGTAGAGCGCGCGCGACGCACCGCCCGAGCGGCGGGCGATGACCACGTGCAGCCCGGTGTCCCGGGCCTGTGCCATCAGCGGCTGCAGCGCCTGGACCGGCGAGCTCTGCTGGGTGGCGACCAGGTCGTAGTCGTCGACGACGACGAACACCTCGGCGCCCTGCCACCACGACCGGTTGCGCAGCTGCTCGGGCGTCACGTCCGGACCGGGGATGCGGTTCTCGAGGTACGTCGCGAGGTCGCGGATCGCGGGCTGGGCCTGGGTCGCGGAGGTGAGGTAGTTGAGGAGGTACTCCTCGGGGACCTCGCCGAGCAGGGAGCGCCGGTAGTCGACGACGACGATCTGCGCCTCCTTCGGCGAGCGCGTCCGCATGATTTCCTTGACGTAGGTGCGCAGCACGGCACTCTTGCCGGACTGCCCGTCGCCGAAGATCAGCAGGTGCGGCTCGGCGTCGACGTCCAGGGCGACCGGTGCCAGCTCCTTCTCGCTGATGCCGATGAGCAGCGACAGGTCGCCCTCGGCGAGCGCGGCCTGCTCGCGGACGTCGTCGAGGTCGATCCGCTCGGGCAGCAGCCGCAGCTTGGGTCCGGGCGGGCCCTGCCACGCGGCGGCGACCCGCTTGATCAGGTCGTCCACCCCGTCACCGAGGGTGTCGGCGTCGGGGGTGGCGTCGATCCGCGGCAGCGCGGTGAGGAAGTGCAGCTTGCCGTGTACCAGGCCGCGTCCGGGGCGGCCGGTGGGCACCAGCGCCGCCACCTTGCGGTCAATCTCGGAATCCATCGGGTCGCCGAGCCGGAGCTCGAGCCGGGTGCCGAACATGTCGCGCATCGCGGCCCGGAAGTCCGCCCAGCGGGCGGCGCCGGCCACGATGTGCAGGCCGAAGGTGAGGCCGCGGGTGGCGAGCTGCTGGAGCTCCATCTCGATGTCGTCGAAGTCGGCGCGCAGGGTGCTCCAGCCGTCGACGACCAGGAACACGTCGCCGTAGCCGTCGTCGGCGCGTCCGGCGGCACGCCGCGACCGGTAGGTCTCGATCGAGTCGATGCCGTTGGCCCGGAAGTAGGCCTCGCGCCGGTCGACGACCCCCGTGACCTCGGCCAGGATCCGGCGCACGATGTCGGGCTCCGACCGGGTGCCGACACCCGAGACGTGCGGCAGCTTCGCCATCGGCGAGAACGTGCCACCACCGAAGTCGAGGACGAAGAACTGCGTCTCCTGCGGGGTGGTCGTCAGCGACATGCTCGCGACGATCGTGCGGAGCAGCGTGCTCTTGCCGCTGCGCGGGCCGCCGATGACGGCGATGTGGCCGCTGGAGCCGCTGAGGTTGACGGTGAGGGTGTCGCGGCGCTGCTCGCGCGGCCGGTCCACGGTGCCGAGGGGTACGACGAGCCCGCCGAGCCCGCGCCACTGCGGCGAGACCAGGCCGAGCTCGGGGTCCTCGGTCAGGTCGCTCATCAGCTCGTCGAGGGTGTCGGGGACGTCGAGCGGGGGCAGCCAGACCTGGTGGGCCTCCGGGCCGTGGCCGATCATGTGCTGCACGGCGATGTCGAGCAGCGTCTCCTGGTCGTCCTGCTGCGGCTCGGGGACCGGCTCGGGCTCGGGCTCGTTGGTCTCGAGGGTGTGCACCTCGGAGATCGTGAACGGCAGGATCCCCTTGAGGTGGCCGCCCTCGTCGCGGCGTACGCGGGCCCGGCCGGACGGCGGGCCGGAGACGTAGGCCGCCTTGAAGCGCAGCAGTGTCGACTGGTCGGGCTTGAGGTAGCCGAGGCCGGGCACGGCGGGCAGCTCGTAGGCGTCGGGGACGCCGAGCACCGAGCGGGACTCGCCGGCGCTGAAGGTCCGCAGGCCGACCCGGTAGGACAGGTGCGACTCGAGGCCGCGCAGCCGGCCCTCCTCGAGGCGTTGTGAGGCGAGCAGCAGGTGCAGGCCGAGCGACCGGCCGAGCCGGCCGATGGCAACGAAGAGGTCGATGAACTCGGGTTTGGCCGAGAGCATCTCGGAGAACTCGTCGACGACGATGAAGAGCGACGGCATCGGGGCGAGGTCCTCGCCGTTGGCGCGGGCCTTCTCGTAGTCGCGGATCGAGGCGAAGTTGCCGGCCTCGCGCAGCAGCTCCTGGCGGCGCACCATCTCGCCGGACAGGGCGTCCTGCATGCGGTCGACGAGCGTGAGCTCCTGCGACAGGTTGGTGATGACCGCGGAGACGTGTGGCATGTCGGACATGCCGGCGAAGGTCGCGCCGCCCTTGAAGTCGACGAGCACCATGTTGAGCTGCTCCGGCGAGTGGGTCATGGCCAGGCCGAGCACCAGGGTGCGGAGGAATTCCGACTTGCCGGAGCCGGTGGCACCGATGACCAGGCCGTGCGGGCCCATGCCCTGCTGGGCGGACTCCTTGATGTCGAGGTGGATCACGGCCCCGCCCTCGCCCAGCCCGATCGGCACCCGGAGGCGGTCGCGCGCGGGCCGCGGCCGCCAGGCGGCGTTGGGGTCGAGGGTGCGGACGTCGCCGAGCGACAGCAGCTCCATGAAGTCGGCCGGGCCGCTGATCTCGCCCGTCGTGGGCTCCGCGACGCCGGTCGCGACGAGGTGCAGCGGAGTGAGCCGTCGGGCGAACGCCTCGGCCGTCGCGAGCGGGCACTGGTCGGCGCGGCCGCGGATCGTCTCCTCGCGCAGGCGCAGGGCGCTCACCGGGAAGCGGCCGTCCTCGGCGGCCTCCTCGTCGAACTGCAGACGCAGCCGGGTGGAGTCCTCGAGCTCGTCCCAGCGGGACGGCAGGTCCAGCAGGGTGACGCCGTGCAGGCCGTCCGGCGGGATCACGTGGTTGCCCGGCGGCAGCTCGGCGCCGTCGATGACGAGCAGGATGTGCGGGGTCGCCGGGCGCTCGTCGGCGCCGAAGCGGGGCCGGTCGCTGAGGTCGGGCGGCAGCAGCGCCGCCAGGTCGGCGAGGTTCGTCGACACCATCCGCATCGGGCCGACGGCGTCGGACTGCTGGTTGCTCAGCGCGTGCGGCAGCCACTTCACCCAGTCCCAGTGGGCGAGGTTCTGCTCGGACGACAGGACCGCGACGACGAGGTGCTCGGGGGAGTGGAAGGTCGTCGCCGAGCAGATCATCGCCCGGGCGAGCGACCGGGAGGGATCCTCGGGACCGCAGATCTCGACGCGGTCGAAGGCGCGCAGGTCGATCGAGGCGGGCAGGTCGGGCTGGAGGCGGTGCACGACGAGCAGCCGGTGCAGCGCGGAGGCGGCGGCCGGGTCGACCTGGTCGACGGGGGCACTCTCCGGCGGCACCAGCTCGAGGGAGAGCGGCTGGGCGCACACGCCGTACCGCACCTGCAGGAAGTTGTCGTCGGAGGAGCTGTGCTCCCAGATGCGGGAGCGCTCCTCGGCGAGGGAGGGCAGCGACGCCGGATCGGGGTGGTGCCAGGTCAGCGCGCGGCGCTGCTGGTCGGCGGCTTCGCGGGCCACCTTGCGGACGTTGCCGAGGTAGCGGAGGTACTCCGTGCGGGACCCGGTGACCTGCTGGTTGCGCTGCTTACGCTGCCGGTCGAGCTGGACGATGATGAAGCCGAGCGTCGCGAAGAGGAACATGCCGGCCGCGATGTAGCCGCGCCCGCCGTTGGTGCTGCCCATGGTCGCCACGAGCACGATCGAGCCGAGGCTGCCGAGCATCGGGATGGCGTTCATGAGGACGCCGCTCGCGCCCTCGTTCGGCTCGATCTCCGGGGGCGGCTGCAGCACGATCTGCCCGGTCGGCATCTCGGGCTCGTCGAGCCGTGTCCCCCGAAGCGTCGTACTCAAGAAGTCCCCCTGCTGCTGCCCGGTCGTGCCCGATCACCGGCGGACCACCCGCGGTGGGTTGATGATAGGCGCGCGGCCCGGGGGGCGACCAGCGTTGCCGGGTCCGGGGGCTACTTCCACTGCCAGGTGGCGATGACCGACGCCTTGAGCTTGTCGAGCCGGGACTGGGGGCCGTAGACGTCGAAGATCACCTCCACGTGCTTGCCTGAGCGCACGGTGCCGAACGCATCGACCCTCTCGCCCTTCCCGACGGGCCCCACCAGGTGGTAGGCGTCCGCGCCGGCGAGCGTGGAGTCCGGGGCCCGGGCTGGCGGTTTGACCCAGGGCCCGAGGCGCTGGGTGCGCTTGGCGAGCACATCGAGCCCGGTCGGGGTGGTGAGGTCGATCAGGCCGAACGAGATGGAGTCACCGGTCTCGAGGCCCGAGGCCGTGATCGAGAAGTCCTTCGCCGCGACGATCACCACCCACTTCTCGGGGACCCGCACCGTGAACCTGCTCGTGTCGACGAGCTTGCCGGTCGCCGGCTTGACGGACGGCGACGTCGACTCACTCGGATCGGTCGAGGTCGAGGTCGAGGGCGACGGATCGGACCTCGGGTCGTCGTTGCCGCCGCATGCGGCGAGCAGGATTGCGGACGTGACGAGCAGGCTGGTCAGGACGAGGCTGGTGCGCGCCCCGAGCGGCGTCGTCATGGGGTGAGGCTACTTCCACTGCCAGGTGGCCAGCACGGAGTCGACTGTGGCCCGCAGGGCTGCTTCGGACCGGTAGTTGTCGAATCTGACTGCGATGGCGTTGCCGGAGCGAAGGAGGCCCCGAACATCGATGAAGACGCCGTCACCTGAGGAGGTGAGGTGGTAGGCGGGCTCGCCTCCGAGTTCAGTCTCGGCGACGATGGACGGGTCCTTGCTTGGCCAGGCGCCGTTTCTTACGGCTTGCCGCGCCAGGTCCTCGAGACTCCGGTCCTTGCCGAAAGTGTCCACGATCGCGAACCCGATGGCGCTTTCGCTGTCGGGATCGTGCGATGTGATGACGAAGCCCTTGGAGACAACGACGAGGTCCCAGCCCTCCGGCACGTGGGCGGTGAAGAACTTCGTCTCGACGAGCTTTCCCGCCGCTGGGGCGACCGAGGCCGACTCGGACTCGGAGGGCTCGCTCGATGTAGTGGCGGATGTGGAACTGGAAGGGCTTGGGTCGGCCTTCGGGTCGCCGCTGCCGCCACACGCGGCGAGCACCAGCGTGGAGGTGACGAGCAGACTGGTCAGGACGAGGCGGGTGCGCGCTCCGTGCGGCGTCGTCATGTGGAGGTGGCTACTTCCACTTCCAGGTGGCGAGGACCGACGCCTTGAGCTTGTCGAGCCGGGACTGGGGGCCGTAGACGTCGAAGATCACCACCACGTCTTTGCCCGCGCGAACGGTGCCCAGCACATCGACCCTCTCGCCCTTCCCGACGGGCCCGACCAGGTGGTAGGCGCCCATGCCGGCGAGCGTGGAGTCCGGGGCCCGGGCCGGTGGGTCGACCCAGGGCCCGGTGCGCTGGGTGCGGTCGGCGAGCACGTCGAGCCCGGTCGGGGTAGTGAGGTCGACCAGGCCGAACGAGATGGAATCGCCGGTCTCGAGGTCCGAGGCCGTGATCGAGAAGTCCTTCACCGCGACGATCACCACCCACTTCTCGGGGACCCGCACCGTGAACCTGCTCGTGTCGACGAGCTTGCCGGTCGCCGGCTCGACGGACGGCGACGCCGACTCAGTGGGATCGTCCGAGGCCGAGGCCGACGGCGAGGTCGGCGATGTCGAGGGGGTCGGGTCGACTTTCGGGTCGTCACTGCCGCCACACGCGGCGAGCAGGAGTGCGGACGTGACGAGCAGGCTGGTCAGGACGAGGCGGGTGCGCGCCCCGAGCGGCGTCGTACGCAAGGTGTCCCCTTCGGGTTCGTCGAGTCCCACGATGATAGGCGTGTGTCGACGGAGCGACTACTCTGCCTCAGCAGGGCGGCGGGCGCCCGGGGCACGGGGGAGACGACGTGGCGACTGGCACGACGAGCGGCGAGAACCTCGCGCTGACGGTGCACGGGCCCGTCGGGGTGCTCGATCTCCTCGTCCCGGCCGGAGCCGCCGCGACCGACGTGGCCCGCGAGTACGCGCGACAGTCGGGCATCCCCTCCATCCCACTGCTATACACGCGGCTCGGCACGGCGCTGCTTCCCGACGTGGCGCTGGCGGACGCCGGGGTGGGTGCTGGTGACGTGCTCGTCGCGACGACGTCCATCCAGCGGCCGGCACCAGCGGCCACGCGCCGCGCCTGGCGCGAGACATCGACCGCGGCGCCGGGAGCGCTCAGCGTGCTCTGGTTCTGCGTGGCGGTGGGCACCGCGGTCCTGGCGGCCTGGTTCGCCGCGCACACGTCGTCCGAGACGCTGCGCAACACCACCGTCGACGTGCTCGCGGGGGCGGCGGTGCTGGGGGTCATTCCCGTCGGCCGCTTCGCTGCCCACCGGGCCCTGGCGGCGCCAGCCTTCGCTGCAGCCGCCGGCTTCGCGCTCGCATGGGACCCGCACCCCGAGCGACTGCCCACGATCATGGGCATCGCCGCCCTCTGCGGCGCGGTCGCGGCCGCCGTTGCCCGCACCCTGGACCGGCGCAACGAGGAGGCCCTGCGGGTCTGGATCACCGTCGGCATCGCGATCTTCCTGGTGACGGCGCTCGCCGCGCTGGGCGGGTTCCCACCGCGCGTGTCCTGGGCAGTCCTTCTGGTGGGAGCGATGCTGGCTGCGCGCTTCGTGCCCGGCTTCGTGGTCGACGTGCCCGACCAGTACCTCCTCGACCTCGAGCGGCTCGCCGTGACCGCCTGGTCCGCTCGCGACCGTCCCTCCGGTCGGCGCGGCCGGACCCTGGTGAGTCGCACCGCCGTCGCTGCCGTTGCCGCCCGCGGCACCCGGATGCTCACGGCGTACTGCGTCGCCGTCCTCGTGGTGGCTGCGATCACGGCGCCCCTGCTCCTGCAGTCGGCGCCGCTGGCGATCG
>JAOPXF010000186.1 GCA_025965295.1 Nocardioides sp. | reverse complement strand
GCTCTCGCGCAGGCGCCGGCGCAGCACCCGTGGGAGCAGCAGCAGGAGCGCGGCGACCGCGCCCGCACCGAGGCCGCCGAGCACCGGCAGCCACGGGAAGCCCGAGCCGGAGTCGTTCGGGGCGTCGACCGCCGTCGCCTCGGTCGGCGACGCGCTGCTGCTCGCCCCACGGCTCGGCAGCTCGTCGCTGGGCTCCGGGATGCCGGTCGGCCCGGGGGATTCGATCGACGGCACCACCGCGGTGGTGTAGCCGGGCACGTTCTCGGCGCGTCCGGCCGGCGTCGGCTCGAAGCGCACCCACCCGGATCCGGGGAAGAAGAGCTCGGGCCACGCGTGCAGGTCGTGGGCGCTGTACTCCCAGGCGCCGGCCCCGATCGGGCTGGGCTCCAGGAAGCCGACCGCGACCCGCGCGGGGATCCCGAGCATCCGGGCCATCACGGCCATCGCGGAGGCGAACTGCTCGCAGTAGCCGGTGCGGCCGCCGTCGGTGTCGCTGAGGAACGCCACCAGCTCGTCGGTGCCGTTGCCCGGTGCGACGTCGGTGTTGTAGGTGAAGCCGCCGTCCTCGCGGAACCACTTCTGCAGGGCGACCGCCTTCTCGAACCGGGACGGGGCGTTCTGGGTGACCTGGTTGGCGAGGGTGCGCACCAGTGCGGGCATGCCCGCCGGGGTGTCGGTGTAGTCGTTGCTCACCAGGCCGGACGACGACGTGGCGGCGATCAGCGAGTCGACCGAGAGGTCGAGCTTCACGCCGGTCATCGTGTAGCTCTCGCCCGCCGTGTCGAGGCCGTCCTTGCCGGCGATGAAGTCCCTCGTCGAGTCGTCGTAGCGCCAGTCGCCGGCCGCCACGATGCGGTTGATCGGCGCCATGGTCGGCAGCCACGTCGACGAGAAGCCCTGGGTCATCGTCACCCGGTAGTCGTACTCGCTGCGGTTCAGGGTCGTGGCGACGCCGGTGAGTGGTGGCATCTCGCCGTCGGCGAGGTTGTTGGTGGGTACGTCGCGGTCGCCCGAGCTCCACTCGTTGTCCGAGAAGCGGGTGAGCACGGAGATCCGCAGGTAGTCGGGGTGCGGGTCGTTGGTCTGGATGCGCATCAGCGGGGTGTCGGGCCCCTGGACCAGGTCGCGCTTGAGGTCGGTCATCGGGTTGGTGATCGAGATGTCGTCGCCGCCACCCGGGCCCTTCCCGATGTCGAACAGCTGGAAGCTGAGTGTCGGGATCAGCAGGGGGAGGAAGACGGCGAGGGCCGTGGCCACGCCGCCGATGGTGCCGGCGCTGGTGCGGATGGCGCCGGTTCTCACCCCGAACCCGGAGGGGTCGGCGACCGCGGGGTCCTCGCCCAGCGCCCGGCCCCAGCGGGCGACCTGCTCGGTCTCCTGCAGGAAGAGCAGTCCCATGAAGCCCGCCGCGGTCAGCGAGAAGACCCACCAGGACACGCCGCCGCCCAGGAGGCTGACCGGGATGCTGTAGATCGTCAGCAGCGGCAGCCCCGCCAGCGGAACGCGGCGCAGGGTGCAGGCCAGGGCGTCGACCAGGAGCAGGCAGAGCAGTCCGCCGGCGATCAGGAGCGGGTGCACGCCGGGGGCGTGGGCGGGCACCGGGGCGGCGTAGCGGTCCGCACTCGCCACGGCGTCGGAGAAGCTCGCGACCAGGCGCTCCCAGGCCGACCCGACCGGGATCGGGGAGCCGCACAGGATGCTGCTGGCCACGAGCCCCGACACGATCACCTGCAGCCCGATCACGGTCGCCGCGGGCAGTCGCCACCAGCGGGCGAGGGTGCCGACCCCGGCGACCACGGCGGCGAGGACGAACAGGGGCCCGAGGAAGCGGCCGTACATCTCGCTGAAGCCTCGCCAGGAGAACATCGTGACCCAGGTGGTCGCGGCGGCGACCGCGGCGAGACCCGCGGTGCCGGCGAACCCGCTCCTGGCCCGGCTCATCGGACCGCCTCCTGGGGCGGGACGACCGGGGTGCCGCCGACGCGCGAGACCTGCGCGCCGCTGCGTCCGAGCTCCTGCCACACGCCGTCGAGGCGGTCGCGGGGCCGCAGTGGTACGGCGCGCCAGCCCTGCTGGGCGAGCGCGGTGCTCGCGCCGGAGGGAGCAGCCGGGGGGGAGACCCACGCATCCACGTCGAGGGCGATCGCCATCGCGGAGCCGGCCTGGTGCTGCATGCGCCGGAGGATGGGGATGTCCATGGCCTCGAAGCCGCCGAAGACCGCGACCGTGAGGCCGCCGTGGGCACCCTCGGCGAGCCAGCCGGTGTCGAGCTGGGGCCGGTGCACGGCCTGAACGACGGCCAGCGCCTCGAGGAGCGGCCCGGTGTTGAGGTCGGAGTCGCGGAAGTGCCAGGCGCTGTTGGGGTCCTCGCCGGTCGCGGTCACCAGCCGCACCGTGAAGCCCCGGTGGCTCAGATGGACCGCGATCGACGCCGCCGCCGAGACGGCGGCCTCCAGGGAGGAGGCGATGCCCTGGCCGCGGTGCGACCGGACCCGGTTGTCGATGAAGAGCGTGGCCCGCGACTGCCAGGGCTGCTCCTCGCGGCGGACCATGAGCTCGCCGACCCGCGCGGAGCTGCGCCAGTGGACCCGGCGGAGGTCATCGCCGCGGCGGTACTCGCGAACGGTGACGTCCTCGGCACTGCCCAGGGCGAAGGCCCGCGGCCGGTTGTCGCCCGAGCCGGTCCAGGCGCCGCCGAGCGGGATGTTGGGCAGCGGGACCGTGCGGGGGGTGACGGTCAGCGGGACGGTGGTGCGGAAGGCCCGGTTGAGCTCGATCAGGCCGAAGGCATCGCTGACCCGGACCGACATCGGCCCGATCTCGAAGCGGCCGCGGACGTCGGAGCGGACCTGGTAGGTGACGTGACGGCGCCAGCCGTGCCCGATGCCCTCGAGCACGAAGCGCGGGCGGGTGCCGAGCACGTAGGGGACGTGGTCCTCGAGCAGCAGCACGCCACTCGGCGTCCGTCCCTCGTTGGTGAGCGAGAGGCTCACCCGGGCCGGCTGGCCCGCGGCGACGAGCTGCGGCGTCACGGTGCGGACCAGGGCCAGCCGGTAGCGGCTGCGCCCGATCACGACCGCGGTCACGAGGGGCAGCGCCAGGACCAGCACGCCGACCCGGGTCAGCGCGGGCTGGCCGAGGATCATCGCGCAGACGATCGCGGTCACGCCGGCAGCCACGAAGGCCCGCCCGCGGACGGTCAGGCCGGCGAGCGCCTCACGCACGGGTCCCCTCGGGAACGGGGACACCCGCGACGATGCCGTCGAGGATCGTGGTCGTCGAGCGACCGCTCATGGCGGCCTCGACGCTCGGCAGCAGCCGGTGTGCCAGCACCGGACGGGCCAGGGTGTGCACGTCGTCGGGGAGCACGTAGTCGCGGCCCTGCATCGCGGCCATCGCCTTGGCGGCGCGCACCAGGTGGAGCGTCGCGCGCGGCGAGGCGCCCAGGGTGAGCTCGGCGGAGCGACGGGTCGCGCCCGTGAGCGCCACCGTGTAGCGCTGCACGGCCTCGGAGACGTAGACCTGGTGGACGATGCCGGTCAGCTTGCGCACCTCGGCGGCGTCGGTCACGGGCTCGAGGTCGTCGAGTGGGTTGGCGCCGGTGTGGGAGTTGAGCATCGCGATCTCCGCGGCCTCGACCGGGTAGCCCACCGACACCCGGGCCATGAAGCGGTCGCGCTGGGCCTCGGGGAGGGCGTAGGTGCCCTCCATCTCGATGGGGTTCTGGGTCGCGATCACCATGAACGGCGTGTCGAGCTGGTAGGTGAAGTTGTCGACCGTGACCTGTCGCTCCTCCATGCACTCCAGGAGCGCCGACTGGGTCTTGGGGGAGGCACGGTTGATCTCGTCGCCGACCACGATGTTGGCGAAGACGCCGCCCGGCCGGAACTCGAACTCGCGGGTGTCCTGGTTGAACACCGAGACGCCGGTGACGTCGGACGGCAGCAGGTCAGGGGTGAACTGGATCCGTCGCACGGTGGAGTCGATGCTGCGGGCCAGGGCCTTGCTGAGCATCGTCTTGCCCACGCCCGGCACGTCCTCGATGAGGAGGTGACCCTCCGCGAGCAGCACGACCAGCGCGGACGACACCACGTCCGGCTTGCCCTCGATGACGCGCTCGATGTTCGTGCGCACCCGACCGACGACCCGGGCCAGGGTTTCGAGATCGGCGCCTCCCTCGTTCGGAGATCCCACGTCCGGTCCTTCCCTGCTCATGCACGCCGTGCGGCGTGCCCCCTCGGACCACCGAGCGTCGTCCGTGACACCCACCGTAGGGCGTGCCCGGAAACATACGCGTCGCCATCCTCGATCCATCTGACTCCCGGGGTCACGGTTTGGTTGCGGATTCAGTTCACCGTCCGCGGCCCATTTCCCCACCGGCCCCCACTTCTTCCCCCACTTTCCCCCACCGCGAGGGCCACGGCCCCCGGCGTACGGCGTGCTCCCGCCTGCGGGGGCGAGGGCGCGGCGGTCCGGCCGGCCGGCACCGGGACGCCGAAACCCGTCCAGTTCGCGCCCGCAACACGCGCTGAATGGTTGACGGTGGTGGGAAGTGGAGTAAAGTGGTGCGCAGTGGAGGAAGCGGGAGGGGAGGTGCTCGATGTTCTTCATGGGCACCTACACACCCAAGCTCGACGACAAGGGCCGCCTGTTCCTCCCGGCCAAGTTCAGGGACCAACTGGCGGAGGGGCTCGTGGTGACTCGAGGGCAGGAGTTCTGTCTGACGGTGTGGCCGATGGCCGACTTCATGGAGCTCACCCGCCGCGCGCAGGAAG
>JAOPXF010000164.1 GCA_025965295.1 Nocardioides sp. | reverse complement strand
CTCCCGGACTCCCCCGACCTCGAGCCGCTCTTCAAGACGATCCTCGAGACGATCCCGGCGCCGACGTACGACGAGGGCGCGCCGCTGCAGGCGCACGTCACCAACCTCGACGCGTCGGCGTTCCTCGGACGGCTCGCGCTGGTCCGGATCCACCAGGGCTACCTCAAGAAGGGCCAGCAGGTCGCGTGGATGAAGCGCGACGGCTCGGTCAAGAACGTGAAGATCACCGAGCTCCTGGTCACCGAGGGCCTCGAGCGCAAGCCCGGTGAGTCCGCCGGCCCCGGCGACATCGTCGCCATCGCCGGCATCCCCGACATCACCATCGGCGAGACCCTCGCCGACCCGGAGAACCCCGTCGCGCTGCCGCTCATCCACGTGGACGAACCCGCGATCTCGATGACGATCGGCACCAACACCTCGCCGCTCGTGGGCCGCGGGATGAAGGGCGCGAAGGTCACCGCCCGCCTGGTCAAGGACCGCCTCGACGCGGAGCTGGTCGGCAACGTCTCGCTCAAGATCCTCCCGACCGACCGCCCCGACGCCTGGGAGGTGCAGGGCCGCGGCGAGCTGGCGCTGGCCATCCTCGTCGAGCAGATGCGCCGCGAGGGCTTCGAGCTCACCGTCGGCAAGCCGCAGGTGGTCACCAAGGAGATCGACGGCAAGGTCCACGAGCCCGTCGAGCGCCTCACGATCGACGCCCCCGAGGAGTACCTCGGCACGATCACCGAGCTGCTCGCGTCCCGCAAGGGCCGCATGGAGTCGATGACCAACCACGGCACCGGCTGGGTCCGGATGGAGTTCCTCGTCCCCGCGCGCGGCCTGATCGGCTTCCGGACCGAGTTCCTCACCGACACCCGCGGCACCGGCATCGCCCACCACATCTCCGAGGGCTACGAGCCCTGGGCCGGCGAGATCCGCTCCCGCAACAACGGCTCGCTCGTGGCCGACCGCAAGGGCGCGGCCACGGCGTACGCCATGACCAACCTGCAGGAGCGCGGGACCATGTTCGTCGAGCCGACGACCGAGGTCTACGAGGGCATGATCGTCGGTGAGAACTCGCGCGCCGACGACATGGACGTGAACATCACCAAGGAGAAGCAGCAGACCAACATCCGGTCCGCCACCTCCGACAACTTCGAGAAGCTGGTCCCGCCGCGCAAGCTGAGCCTCGAGCAGTGCCTGGAGTTCTGCCGCGAGGACGAGTGCGTCGAGGTCACCCCGGAGACCGTGCGCATCCGCAAGGTGGTCCTCGACGCCAACGAGCGCGCCAAGACCGCCTCGCGGGCCCGCAAGTCCAAGTAGCCGCCGGGGCGGTCAGGGCTTGAAGAGCCGGACCGTCCAGGCGTGCCGGGCCGTGGCCGCGCCGCGGATGTGGCGTACGACGACCCGGTAGCTGCCCGTCCTGCGGGCGTCACCGACCTGGAAGACCAGGGTCGGCTGGGCGTAGCCGTCGTGGGTCTTGTAGCGCGTGACCGGGAGCGCGTCCGACCCGCGCGTCACCCGCACGGTGGCGTGCGAGAAGTCGGCGCCCGCCACACCCGACGACAGCGACCACCGACCACGGGGCTGCAGCGGGCTGGGGAACCAGCCGGCGGTGGGCCACGGGACCCAGTCCGGGTTCGTCGCCGTGGAGTCGGTCGGGCCGAGCACGTAGAGCGCGTCGGCAGTGTTGGTGAGCCCGTTGCCGATCGCGGTGGCGAAGGGATTCAGCACCCAGCGCCGGTGCCCGGCGGCCCGGTTGCCCGGCCCGGGGTCGTCCAGGTAGAGCTCGATCGACTCGCCCGCGGTCAGCTGCCCCGACGTCCAGGCGAGGTTGGAGCGGCCGGCCGCGTCGGAGCCGGTCTTGCTCCAGCAGCGCCAGTCCTTCGGCGGGTCGTGGCTCAGCGCGTCGTTGGCGGTCATGATCAGCGCGGCCTTCTGCGCCTTGCGCGACAAGGAGCCGTCCAGGTCGACCGCGTCGAGCCCGGCCATCGCGCGCGCGAAGTTCACCGACTCCAGGGTGGCCTCCTGGGCGTCGCTGGAGGGATGGCCGGCCTTGCAGCCGTCGACCGAGCCGGTCCACCCGCTCGGCACGTCGGTGTTGGAGGCCATCCGCTGCCGCCAGGCCTCCGCGACCGCCCGCTTGTCGGAGGTGTCGATCTCGTGGCCGTCGTCGGTGCGCGCCTGGACGTCGGCACGGGGACCGGCCGGGGAGTTGTCACCGGCCACGGCGGGCGGGACGAGGGCGAGGCCGAGCAGGGTCGTCGCCAGGATCGCGACAGCCCCGTGCCGCCATCCGCTGAACGCCGGGCTCCCATGACGCGAGGTGTCCATCACGGGGCACCGTACGTGGATACCGGGCGTCTGTCTTCCCCCCTGCCCGCCCACCGCGGGATAGCGTCGGGCACGGACCCGACGGAAGGCGACCGCTTGATCACGCACCGACGCTCTCCCGACCTGCTCTTCGTCCTCTGGACCGTGGGTGGCGCGGCGCTCTGCCTGGGCCTGGTGAGCATCCTGACGATCGGGGTCTTCGTGCTGCCGGTGGCCGCCCTGCTGTGCGGGCTGCTGCTCTGGTGGGGCGGCCCCGGACGTGCCCTCGCCGGCGCGCTCTCCGGCGCCGCCGCGCCGCTGTTCTACATCGCCTGGCTCAACCGGGGCGGACCCGGAGAGGTCTGCCACGCCATCACGGGCGGCCTCGAGTGCACCGAGGAGATGAGCCCGTGGCCCTGGCTCGTCGCCGGCCTGGTCCTGGCCATGGCCGGCCTCGTGCTCTTCGCCGGCCTGGGCCGCCCCCGCCGCCGAGCCCTGCGCTGACGACTCAGAAGCGCGGACGACCGTTGTCGCGCGCGACCGCCTCGATCGCGATGCCGGCGAAGCCGACCGCCAGCAGCAGCACGGTGGACTTGCCGACGAGCTCGGGCAGGAAGTTCTGCACCGGCAGGAACAGCACGTGGCCCAGCAGCACCAGCGGGATCCAGCGCGGCGTGGTCCTGGCCATCAGCAGGGCGATCCCGAGCAGCAGCTCGCCGACGTAGAACGCCGCGATCCAGCCGTAGAGGAAGATCGACAGCCCCGCGTCGTGGGTGACGTCGTCGAGGCCCTTGTTGACGACCGAACCGGTGATGACCAGGGCCCGGAAGAAGACCAACAGCATCGCGAAGCCCGCGGTCCCGATGAAGCCCACCGACAGCACGACCGCGCTGGTGGTGCCGAGTCGCCGGCCCTTGCGGTCGAAGAGTGAGAGCACGGACGGCAGGCCGAGGGTCAACGTGACCGAGGCGATGAAGTAGATGACGGCAACGGCCAGCCAGCGGCCGTCGTGCTGCTCGACGATCGTGAACGAGTCGGACGAGTCGCCACCGGTCGGAGACAGCAGGGAGGCGAAGCACAGCGCCATCGCGCCGGTCACCAACAGTGCCGACGAGACGGGGACCCAGTCCAGCTCCTTTTGCACAACCACACGTTAGGGGTCGACAGCCCTTCCCCGTGGCGCAACGCGCAACGGGCCCCCGATAGCCCACCGGCGGCGCGCAGGGCGGCGTTCAGTATCGTCGGCCCACGTGAGCAGACTGCAGCCGACCTACGACCAGATCGTCGGCCTCCCGGCCTTCGCCGAGCAGCCCGTCCCGGTGGCCTTCGAGGACGTGAACGGGCACCTCAACGTGCGCCACTACCTCGGCATCGCCAGCGAGGGGCTCGACGAGTCCCTCGTCGAGCTGGGGATCCCGCAGAACTGGCCGACCGCCGCCGGGCACGCCTGCTTCTCGGTCGAGCACCACCTGACCTACCTGCACGAGCTGCGCACCGGTGACCGGATGTCGGCGCGGGTGCGGCTGCTCGGCCGCTCCGAGCGGGCCGCCCACGTGCTCGTCTACCTCCTCGACGACTCCCACGAGCAGGTGAGCTACGTGATGGAGGAGATCTTCGTGCACATCTCGATGGAGAGCCGGCGCACCGCCCCGTGGCCCGACAACGTCGCCGCCGCCCTGGACGCCCGGATCGCCGAGCACGCCGCCCTGACCTGGGACGCGCCCGTCTCCGGGACGATGGCGCTGCGCTGACCGATCGGCCGCCGCCGAGGTCGCCGGCTGCCAGGAACCCGAGCACGTCGTCCTCGCGCGGGACTGACGTCGGTCAGTCGCGGGACCACCGCTCGGACTGGGTGAGCCAGAACAGGTAGCCGAGCGCGGGGACGACGACCACGACCGCGAGCGCCACCACCAGCAGCAGCCCCTGCAGGGTCGCCGGAGCACCGGCGGCGTCGGCGATGCTGAGCTCGTCGACCAGCAGCCAGGGGTACTGGGCGACCCCCCAACCGGACACCACGGTCGCGACCGCCACGAGTGCGGTGAGCCGCGCCACGTCGTACCGGCGTCGGGTCAGCAGCACGAGGGTGGCCACCCCGGCCAGGCCGGACGCGACGATCAGCGGGGCCGCCCGGCCCTCGAGTCCAGCCGCGAGCGTGGGCGCGTCGTGCTGGATCGGGACCAGCGCGGTGAAGACGATGACCCCGGTCGCGACCCCGACCCCCAGGGTGCGGACGCGCAGCGACTCGGCCAGCGCGCCCCGGCCACCGCGCGCGGCGTCTGCGGTGAGGAAGACGCCCGCGAGGAAGGCACACGTGCCGACCGCGATCGCGCCGCCCAGGAGCGAGGTGGGCGTCAGCCAGGACGACCAGACGTCGCCCTGACCCGTGGCCGGCACCCGCCCGGAGGCCACGGCGCCGGCGACCGCTCCCAGGAAGAACGGCGTGATCAGGGACGACCCGGCAAACACGATGCCGAAGAGCCGCGCCTGCGCGAGCGTCGCGGAGTACTTGCGGAACGCGAAGCTCGCTCCCCGCAGCACGATCCCCAGCAGGGCCAGGAGCATCGGCACGATGAGGGTGCTCATCGCGGCCGCGAAGGCCGTGGGGAACCCGGTCCACCACATCACCAGCACGTAGATCAGCCAGACGTGGTTGGCCTCCCAGACCGGCCCGATGCTGTGGTCGATGAGGGTGCGCAGCTCACCGCCCCGGCTCGAGCCGCCCGCGGTGAGGTCGAAGAACCCCGAGCCGAAGTCGGCTCCGCCGAAGAGGGCGTACGCCGTCACGCCGACGAAGAGCGCGGCCGCCACTGCGAGGGCCAGCGTCATCGCGCCGGCTCCGTCGGCTCCGTCGGGTCGGGGGCGTCAACCACCGCCGGCTGGGGACCGTAGGGACTGGGCAGGTCCAGCTCCCCCGCGCGCCACCGGCGGGCCATCGACCGCAGCACGACGAACGCCCCCACGGTCATCCCGATGTAGACGACGAAGGCCCCGGCGTAGCTCCACCAGAGCCCGGTGCTCGTCGAGGCCGCGTCGCTCGTGCGCAGCACCTGCCAGACCGTCCAGGGTTGACGACCGACCTCGGTGGCGACCCAGCCGCACTCGAGGGCGATGACGGCCAGCGGTCCCGCGAGCACGGAGAACCGCAGGAACCACCGGTTCCCGGTCAGGTCCCGACCGCGCCACCGAGCCAGCCAGAAGAGCACGACGACCAGCGCCAGCAGCGTGCCGATGCCGACCATCGACTGGAACGCGACGTGGGTGATGTTGACCGGCGGCCTGTCGGCGACAGGGATGGTGTCCAGGCCCTGCACCGGCTTGGTCAACGAGTTGCGGGAGATCAGGGAGCCGAGCCGCGGGATGCTCAGGGCCCAGCGGACCTCGCCGTCGACCAGCAGCCCGCCGAGGTGCAGCGGCGACGGGCTCTCGGTGGTGGTCGCGAGCTCGAAGGCGGCGAGCTTCGCCGGCTGGGTGTCCCCGACCCGCAGACCGAGCACGTGCCCGATCAACGGCTGCAGCAGCGCGGCGACCGTGGCGAAGACGAACGGCACCGTGAATCCGAGCCGGTGGTGCTCGTCGAGCCGGCCCCTGAGCATTCCGGCGGCGTACACGCCGGACACGACGAAGCCGACCAGCATGAAGGCGCCCACCCACATGTGCGCGAACTGCAGCCAGACTCCATCGTTGAACATCGCCCGCCAGGGGCGTACGTCGGTGACCTCGCCGTCGACGATGCGAAAGCCGGTCGGGTTGTTCATCCAGGCGTTGACCGACACCACGCAGAAGGTGCCGATGACCCCGGCGGCGCCCATCGGGACCAGCATCGCCAGGTGTCGGCGCGGCGGCATCCGGTGCCAGCCGTAGAGGTAGATGCCGAGGAAGATCGCCTCGACGAAGAACGACAGTCCCTCGAACGCGAAGGGCAGTCCGAGCACGTCGCCGAAGCGGCCCATCAGCCCGGGCCACAGCAACCCCATCTCGAAGCTCAGCACCGTCCCGGACACGGCACCGATCGCGAAGAGCACCGCCGACACCTTGGCCCACCGCTGCGCCAGCCCCAGCGCGACCGGGTCGTCGCGGACGATCCCGCGCCGGTGCACGACGTAGATCATGGTGGGGAAGGCGACGCCGAAGCAGGCCAGCACGATGTGCCAGCCGAGCGAGAGCGCCATCTGCTCACGGGCGGGCAGCAACCCCGGCGGCGCGTCGTTGACCAGGGTGCGGATCATCGCTGAGACAGCCACGCTTCGACCGTACGCCGGCACCCTGGAGGTGCCGAGACATTGTGAAAAGTTTCACGAAGTCGATGCGCCCCCGCCCGGACGCGCGACCGCCCGCACCCGGCACTGGCCGGGCGCGGGCGGTCGTGAGGCGCGCTACTTGATCCGGAAGTTCCGGTCGTTGGTGTCGAAGAAGTAGTTGCCGACCGCCTCGATCTTGATCCGCGCCTTCGACGTCTTGCCGTGCGGGATCCGCACGGCCTGCTTGCCGTCGTTGGCGGTGCGCTTGGCGAGGACCTTCTTCCACGTCTGGCCGCCGTCGGTGGAGAGCAGGATCCGGACGGCCTTCGCCAGGGGCCTCGTGCCGTTCACGGCCCAGGTGACCACGGTGCGCTTCCCACCCTTGACCGTGCTGTGCTTCTTCTTCGCCTGCGAGGTGACGAGGAAGGGCCCGGCCGTCTGGGAGACGCGCAGCACGACGTCGTCGTACGCCGTCCCGCCGCCGTTGGCGAAGCCGTCACGCGCGGTCAGCCGGAAGTGCATGGCGGCGTTGCTGCGTGCGGTGCCGGCGGTCCCGACATACCCCTTCGTCGGAAGGAACTCCGAGTAGCAGTTGAGTGGCCTCATCTTGACCGGCTCGTAGTTGTCCAGGTTGGCCGGCAGCGGCGGGACCTTCGGGCAGTTCCCGGTCTTGGCGTTGGTGTTGCCGGCGAGGATCTGCGCCATGTCCGGGAACGTCCGGCTGGCACTGCCCGTGGCGATGTTCTCACCCGGCGACGGGGACTGCAGCGTGCCCTCGTCGGTCACGTGGGCGTAGGTCCCGAAGACCCGGAACAGCGGGCCGTCGACCTTCTGGTTCCGGACCAGCTTGGTCCCGCGCTCCCCGCCGACGTCGTTCTGCTCCCAGAGATAGCTGAGCCGGTCCCCGTCGGCGTCGGTGCCGGACCCGGTCAGCGTGAACGGGGTCCGCATCGGGATCGTCCTGTTCGCCGGGGCCTTCACCCGCGGCGCGTGGTTGGTGGTGTCGACGATCTCGTTGCCCCGGTTGTCGGCGGGTCCGCCCTTGGCGGTCTCACCGACGTGCGCGGTGACGCCGACGGAGGGAGCGACGCCGAGGTCGTCCATGTTCGCCCGGTCGCTGTCCGCGGTGTAGGGGTCGGCGTCGCCGGCGAACATCACCTCGAAGCCCGTGTCGTCCGGCTGGGTGAGGGTGGCCGGGTAGGCGTCCGGGTCGGTGTAGGGGTTGTAGCCCCAGCCCGCGACCGTGACGTCGACGCCGGTGAGCGCCTCGACGGCGGTCTCGATGTGCGACGCGTCGTACGTCGACCCGCGGGTCAGCGTGAACGTGCCCGGCGAGCCGGGGTAGGTCAGCGTGATGGTGTCCCCGTCCGTGTCGAACCCGGTGAGGGAGACGTCCTGGATCTCCACCGGCTGCGGTGCCTCCGTGGTGGTGTAGGCACCGACCTCGTCGATCGTGCGCTGCGAGAAGTACGGGTCGGTGTGCGGCTGGAGGTCGTCCTGCAGGCAGATGCCGGCGTACGCCATCACCGACGAGCCCGAGCCGGGCT
>JAOPXF010000160.1 GCA_025965295.1 Nocardioides sp. | reverse complement strand
GTTCCTGGCCGTATGCCTGGGTCACCAGGCGCTCTGCCACGAGCTCGGCATCGCGCTAGCCTACAAGGACATCGTCTTCCAGGGCACCCAGTCGCCGGTGCAGATCCAGGGACGCACCGAGCGGGTCGGCTTCTACAACACGTTCGTCGGCAGGGTGGCGACGGACGGCGAGGCCGAGCTCCCGGCGGGGGTCTCGGTGGAGGCGGAGGGCGCCACCGGCGACATCCACGTGCTGCGCGGGCCGCACTACTCCGGCATCCAGTTCCACGCCGAGTCGATCCTCACCGAGCACGGCTACGACCTGCTTCACGAAATTGTGACCGGCCTCCTGCTGGATGGTTCACCACATACCGCCGCCGGGGGGTAGCGTTTCCCCCGCGGCCATGGGCCCGGTGGAGACTGCCCCCCAGCTCCATCGGGCCCACCCGCGCCTCCGGGTCAGGATCTGGGTAGGTTGAGCCGGTGGCCGCACCGGACGTGGTCGTCGTGGACCACCACGACTCCTACACGTGGAACCTCGTCCACCTCCTCGCCTCCGTCACGGGCACCGTCCCGACCGTCGTCCAGCACGACGAGGTCGCCGCCGCCGACGTGCTCCGCCACTCCCACGTCGTCCTCTCCCCGGGACCGGGCCACCCCGGCGTCCTCGCGGACTTCTCCGTCGGCCGCGAGGTGCTGCTCGCGGGCACCCGCCCGGTGCTGGGTGTCTGCCTGGGCATGCAGGGCCTGGTCACGGCGTACGGCGGGTCCGTGGCGCGGGTGCGTCCGGCCCACGGCGAGGTGGCGGCGGTCGAGCACGACGGCCGCGGCGTCTTCGCCGGCCTTCCCCCCGGGTTCTCGGCCGTGCGCTACCACTCCCTGGCCGCGGTCGAGCTGCCCGACGAGCTCGAGCTGTCGGCCACGTCCGACGGCGTCGTGATGGGCGTGCGGCATCGCCTGCTGCCGCTGGAGGGCGTGCAGTTCCACCCCGAGTCGATCCTGTCCGAGCACGGCGCGGCCCTGGTCGCGAACTTCCTGGGGGAGTGGTGAGCGCCCCCGCGGTCGAGCCGGCCGACCACTTCCGCGAGATCGCCGCCCGTCACCGGCGCTGCTTCTGGCTGGACGGCGGCGGTGCGCGCGAGTGGTCCGGCCGGCGCTCCCTGATCGGCTGGCTCGACGACGACGACGTCTCGCTGACGTACGACGCCGCCCGCGGCGAGGTGCTCCGTCACGCCGGCGGCCGGGCCGAGGTCGTCGGCGACGACGTCTTCGCCGTCCTCGAGGCGGAGCTCGCCGACGGTGACGACACCGACCAGTGGTTCGGCTACTTCGGCTACGCCAGCCGGCCCGACCTCCCCGCCCACCACGGCTCGGGGCTGCCCGACGCGGTCTGGATGCGCTCGCGGAACGTCCGCTTCTTCACCCACCCCGCACCCGCCTCGATTGGTCACGAACCGCAGCTCTCGGCCCCGGAAACATGGGGTTGGGGACCAAACCACGACCCCACCGACCGGTACGTCGCCGGCTTCGGCCAGGTCCAGGAGGAGCTGCACGCCGGCAACTCGTACGAGGTGAACCTGACCCACCGGCTCGAGGTGACCAGCGACGTCGACCCGGTGTCGGCGTACCTCCGGCTGCGCGCACTCAACCCCGCGCCGTACGCCGGCTTCCTCCAGCACGACCTGCCCGGCCACCGCGCCTGGCTGCTGAGCTCCAGCCCGGAGCGCTACGCCCTGGTGAGCGCCGACCGGGTGCTGGAGACCAAGCCGATCAAGGGCACCACGCCCCGCGGCGAGACCCCCCAGGAGGACGAGCTGCTCCTCGAGCGGCTCGCGTCGGAGCCGAAGTTCCGCAGCGAGAACCTGATGATCGTGGACCTGCTCCGCAACGACCTCTCGATGGTCTGCGACCCCGGGACCGTCGAGGTGCCGGTGCTGATGGAGGTCGAGTCCTACGCGAGCGTGCACCAGCTGGTCTCCACCGTGCGCGGCCGGCTGCGCGACGACGTCACGACGATGGGAGCGCTGCGCGCGCTGTTCCCGGCCGGCTCGATGACCGGCGCCCCGAAGCTGCGCACGATGCAGATCATCGAGGCCGTCGAGGACTCCCCGCGCGGGGTGTACGCCGGTGCGTTCGGCTGGGTCAGCGCCGACGGGCGCGCCGACCTCGGCGTCGTGATCCGCAGCCTGGTGACGGCGGGCGACGGACGCTACGTCCTCGGCACCGGAGGCGGCATCACCGTGCACTCCGACCTCGCCGAGGAGTACGCCGAGTCCCGGTGGAAGGCCGACCGGCTGCTGCGGGTCTTCGGTCCTGCGTGACGTCAGCCGCGGGACGCCGCGGCCTTCTCGGAGGCGGGGGCGTGCCGGGAGAGCGTCACCATGACCTCAGTGGTCGCATCGACGACCGCCGCCCGGTCGTACGGCGCCAGCTGGATCGCGTTGACGGTCTCGATCAGGTCGCCGGTCTTCACGAAGCCGGTGACCAGCACCACCCCGCGCCGGGCATTGACCACCAGGCGCGCGTTGGCCGCGCCGGCGATGTCGACGTCGGTGACGCGGCCCTCGATCTGGCCCATCCCGGCCCACGCCTTCTCGAAGCCGCCGGCGTACCAGACGTAGGTGACGTTCAGCGTCGGTCCGCCCTTCTCCACCGGCAGGAAGGCGCAGCGCGGGGTGTCGTCGGTGCCGGTCTCCTCGGTGAGGTCCGCGCCGAGCGCCCGGCCGACGGGCCCGGCGGCCAGGTCCTCGCACGGGTTCCAGACCGGCTCCGCGGCGGTCGGGGCCGCGGCGGTCGGGGTCGCCGGGGTCGGGGCGGCGTCCGGCTCGGCCGCGGGATCCGACGAGCAGGCGGCCAGCGGCAGCAGCAGCGCCAGGGCGGCGACGTACGCCCTCATGCGGTGGCGTCCGCGGCGGCGTCGACACCGGGCAGGCGGAGGGTCAGGCGGGCGCCGCCCACCGGGGAGTCGCCGGCCTCGGCGCTGCCCGCGTGCCGCTCGGCGACCTGCCGCGCGATCGAGAGGCCGAGCCCGGAGCCGGGCATCGAGCGCGACTCCTGGGAGCGGTAGAAGCGGTCGAAGACGTGGGGGAGGTCCGCGTCCGCGATCCCCGGGCCCTGGTCGTCCACGGTGACGACACCCTCGGCGAGCCGGACGGTGACGGTGCCGCCGGGCGGGCTCCACTTGGCGGCGTTGTCGAGGAGGTTGGTGACCGCGCGCTCGAGAGCGGCCGGCTCGCCGACCACCCACCAGGACTCGGTCTCGACGTCGAAGGTGATGCCGGGCGCGCGGCGCCGGACCCGCACCATCGCCCGGTCGACGATCTCGGAGAGGTCGACGGTCTCGACGACGTGGGTCAGCGGCTCGTCGCGGGCCAGCTCGACCAGGTCGCCGATCAGCGTGGTCAGCTCCTCGGTCTGGGCGCGCAGGTCCTCGAGCAGCTCGGCGCGGGCCTCCGGCGGCAGGCCGCCGGCCGGGTCCGCCTGGGAGAGCAGGTCGATGTTGGTGCGCAGGGAGGTGAGCGGGGTGCGCAGCTCGTGGCCGGCGTCGGCCACCAGCTGGCGCTGGCGGTCGCGTGAGGCGGAGAGCGCGGTGAGCATCTGGTTGAACGCGGTGGCCAGGCGGGCGATCTCGTCGTCGCCCTCGACGGCCAGCGGAGTGAGGTCCTCGGTGCGCGCGATGTGCTCCACCGAGGTGGTCAGCCGGCGGACCGGTCGCAGGCCGTTGCGGGCCACCGCCCAGCCGGCCATCGCCGCAGCGATCACGCCGGCCAGGCCGAAGAGCAGCATGACGACACCCAGCTTGGCGAGCACCCGCTCCTGCGGCTCGAGGGACTGGGCGATGACCAGCGCCTGACCGTCGCCGCTGGGCACGGTGGCGACCCGCCAGCTCGTGCCATCGGCGCTGAGGGTGCGGATGGAGCGCGCGGAGTCGCCGGTGAGGACGTCGAGCTCGGGGCGGCCCAGCTCGAGGGCGGGCACGTTGTCGGCGCTGACCGGGCGGCTGTCGATCGACAGGAAGATGATGCGTACGTCGGCGGCGCCGAGCACTCCGGAGGGGATCTTGCCGGCGCTGTTGGCGAGCAGCCCGGCGTCGGCGGCCTGCTCGGCCCGGTCGAGCAGGGAGTCGTCGAGCGACGACTGCAGCTGCATGCGGACGGTGACGAAGGCGCCCGCGGCGACGAAGGCGACGGCGAGGCCCACCGCCATCGTGGTCAGCAGCGTGACCCGGCTGGCCAGCGACCGGCGGTAGTGCCACCGGGTCTCGGGGGCGCCGGTCTCGAGCCGGCTGGTCATCCGGGTGGCCGGCGGGTTCGTCATGACTCCTTCAGCACGTAGCCGACCCCACGGACGGTGTGGATCAGCCGGGACTCGGACTCGGCCTCGGTCTTGCGGCGCAGGTAGCCGACGTAGACCTCGAGCGAGTTGGCGGTCGTCGGGAAGTCGTAGCCCCAGACCTCCTCGAGGATGAACGAGCGCTCCAGCACCCGCCCGGGCCGGCGCAGGAACATCTCGAGCAGCGTGAACTCCGTGCGGGTCAGCTCGATCAGCCGGCCGCCGCGACGGACCTCGCGGGAGGCGATGTCCATCGTCAGGTCGGCGAAGGTGAGGGTCTCGTCGGGGGCGTCCTCGGGCGGCACCACCCGGCGCAGCAGCGCCCGCAGCCGGGCGAGCAGCTCCTGGAGCGCGAACGGCTTGGTCAGGTAGTCGTCCGCGCCGGCGTCGAGACCGTCGACGCGGTCGCCGACCGCGTCTCGTGCGGTGAGCACCAGGATCGGCACGTGGTTGCCGGCGGCCCGGAGGGCGCGGGTGGCCTCGATACCGTCGAGGCGCGGCATCATCACGTCCATCACGACGACGTCCGGCGCGCCCCCGGCCCCGGGGTTGCTGAGTCCCGCCAGGGCCTCGGCACCATCGCCGGCCAGGCGCACGTCGTACCCGTTGAACTCGAGGGAGCGACGCAGGGACTCCCGGACGGCCTTGTCGTCGTCGACGACGAGGACACGGGGCTTCGGGTGGCCCGGGACGGAGGCGATCACGGTCCTACTCTGCCAGCCGAGCCTGAGTCGGAACTGAGAGCGCGCTCAGGCGTAGAGCCGGGCGGCGGTCGCCGCCCGCGCGCCGTACCCGCCGCCGAAGAGACAGGCGTGCACGAGCAGCGGGAAGAGCTGGTGCAGCGCCACCCGGTCCTGCCAGCCCTCGGCGAGCGGTGCGACCTCGGCGTACGCCTCCAGGACGCGCGGCAGGTGGGGAAGGCCGAACAGCGCGAGCATCGCGAGGTCGGACTCGCGGTGCCCGGCGTGCGCCGCCGGGTCGATCACCCACGGGCGGCCGTCGAGGCCCCAGAGCACGTTGCCGTTCCAGAGGTCGCCGTGCAGGCGGGCCGGCGGCTCCTCGGGCACGAGGTCGGCGAGCCGCGGCACGACCGCCTCGATGTCGGCGGCCTCCTGGTCGCTCACCGCGCCGCGGTCGCGGGCGAGCTGGAGGTAGGGCAGCACCCGGCGGACGGCGTAGAACTCCGCCCAGGTGTCGGTGGGCCGGTTGGGCAGCGGCAGCTTGCCGATGTAGCCGTCGTGGTCGAGGCCGTACGTCGGGGCGCCGGCGCCGTGGGTCGAGGCCAGGGCGCGGCCGAACGCGGCGGCCCCGTCGGCGGTGTTCTTGCCGGGCTCGACCCAGCGCAGGATCAGGCACTCGTGGTCGACGCCCAGCACCTCCGGGACCTGGATGCCGCCGGCCTCGGCCAGCCAGCGCAGGCCCTTGGCCTCGGCCTCGAAGAAGTCGGGGGGTGCGTGCGGGTGGGTCTTCATCAGCGCGGTCGTGCCGTCGCTGAGGCGGAGCCGGGTGGCGGTGGAGATGTCGCCGCCGGCGATGGGCGCCGTGGCCACCACGGCGGCGCCGAGGAGCTCCTCGGCGCGCCTGGCGACCAGCGGCAGCCGGGTCACGGCGTACGGTCTCCGACGGGGAGCACCTGGTGCAGCGCCGCGACGAGGGCCGCGGCTGTGCGCTCGACCATGGCGAGCACCTCCTCGAAGCCGGATGCCCCACCGTAGTACGGGTCCGGCACCTCGCCCCCCGGATCGACCGGATCGAAGTCCCGGAACAGCCGGACCCGCGCCCCCTCGGTGGTCGAGGCCGTCGAGACCACGTCGCGCAGGTTGCTCTCGTCCATGACCAGCACCAGGTCGTCGTCGAGCCAGCCACGGTCGAACTGCTGGGCGCGGTGCCGGGAGGCGTCGTACCCCGCGGCGGTCAGGGTCGCGGCCGCGCGCTCGTCCATCGGGTGACCGACGTGCCAGTCGCCGGTGCCCGAGCTGCGCACGTCGACCCGGTCCGCGAGGCCGGCCTGCGCGACGCGCGCCGACAGGACGACGTCGGCCATCGGGGAGCGGCAGATGTTGCCCAGGCAGACCAGGGCGATCCGGTAGCGCCCCTCCGTGCGCGGCGGCGGGAGGTCGGGCATCAGGCGCGCACGGCTCGCTCGTCGGGCCCGATGAGGCGGTCCACGATCCAGGTGACGACGGTGATCACGATCGCGCCACCGACGGCGGTCCAGAAGCCGTCGACCTTGAAGCCGATGTCGAACTGGTCGGCCAGCCAGCCGGTCAGCAGCAGCATCGCCGCGTTGATGACGAGCAGGAAGAGACCGAGGGTCACGATGATGAAGGGGATCGAGAGGATCGTCAGCACCGGCTTCACCAGCGACGACACGACACCGAGGATGAGGGCCACGACGAGCAGGGGCAGCAGCTTGTGCTTGATCTCCGCCTCGCCGTGGGTCGGTCCGGTGAAGCGGATGCCGTCGAGCAGCCACGTCGCGACGGCGAGGGCCGCGGCGTTGGTGACCAGCCAGGTCAGGAAGCGCATGCGTCGATCCTAGGCCGGGGAGGCGCTCGGTAGCCTCGGTCACGTGTTTCCGGTCGGGGGTGTGGGCGTCATGCTGCTGGGCGCCGCGGCGTCCGGGCTGGTGTGCGCCCTGCTCGCCTGGCTGTTGCGCCCCCGCTTCGGGCCGGTGTCGTCGGTGGCGTTCGCGGCCCTGCTCTGGTCGGTCGTGGTGATCGGCGTGGTCACGCTGATCCCCGCCAACGGGGCGCCGGGCATCGTGTCGGCCGAGGGCCGGCTGTCGACCTGCTCGTGGGACATCGGCGGGCCGGCGCCCGACGGCTTCTGGATCTTCGAGAGCGGCCAGCGGCTCCTCAACACGGTGCTGTTCGTGCCGTCCGGGGCGATGCTGGTGCTCGCCGCGGCCCGCTGGCGCACGGGTTGGCTGCTGGTCCCCGCCGGGCTGGTCGCGCTGGCCGCCTACTCGGCGGCGATCGAGAAGACCCAGCTCGAGCTGGCCCGCATCGATCGGGCCTGCGACGTCACCGACGTGATCGACAACGTCACCGGCGCGGCGCTCGGCGTGGCGATCGGCGTACTCCTCGCGCTGGCGCTGCGGCCGTGGCGGCACCGCCGTCCGACGCCCGCTGCCGGGCGCTAACGTGACGGGCATGTCGAGCCCGCAGCCGCGCCCCAACGTCTTCGAGATCCCTCCCTACGTCGCGGGGAAGCCGCCGACCGTGCGGCCCGGCATGACGTCCTACAAGCTCTCCTCGAACGAGAACCCCTACCCGCCGCTGCCCGGCGTCATCGAGGCCGTGCGGGCGGGCGTGGAGGCGATGAACCGCTACCCGGACATGGGGGCCACGGCGCTCTACGCCGCCCTCGGCGAGCGCTTCGGGGTGCCGGTCGAGCACCTCTCCGTGGCGACCGGCTCGGTCGGCCTGATCTACCAGCTCGTGCAGGCGTTCTGCGACCCCGGCGACGAGGTCGTCTTCGCGTGGCGCTCCTTCGAGGCCTACCCGATCGCGATCACGGCCGCGGCGGCCACGTCGGTGCGGGTGCCGGTGCTGCCCGACGGGCGCCACGACCTCGACGCGATGGCGGCGGCCGTCACCGACCGCACCAAGGTCGTGCTGGTCTGCACGCCCAACAACCCGACCGGACCGGCCGTCACGCAGACCGAGCTCGACGCGTTCCTCGCCCGGATCCCCTCGCACGTGCTGGTCGTGGTCGACGAGGCGTACGTCGAGTTCGTCCGCATGGACGACGCGGTCGACGCGCTCGCGACGTACCGCAGCCACGAGAACGTCGTCGTCACCCGCACCTTCTCCAAGGCCTACGGCCTGGCCGGCTTCCGGGTCGGCTACGCCGTCGGCCCCGCGCCGATCGCCGGCGCCCTGCGGGCGGTGTCGCTGCCGTTCGGCGTCTCGACCGTCGGGCAGGCGGCCGCGATCGCGTCGCTGGAGCGCGAGCCCGAGCTGCTCGAGCGGGTGGACGCCCTCGTCGCCGAGCGGACCCGCGTGGTCGAGGGTGTCCGGGCGGCCGGGTGGGAGCTCCCCGACGCGCAGGGCAACTTCGTGTGGTTCGCCCTGGGCGAGCGGACCGCGGAGTTCGCCGCCGCCGCCGACGAGCTCGGCATCGTGGTCCGCCCGTTCGCCGGCGAGGGCGCCCGGGTGTCCATCGGCGAGACCGAGGCCAACGACCGGCTGCTCAGGCTGGCTGCGGACTTCCCGCACTGACCTGCGCGGATCAGGCGGTCGAGGCGACCGCGGCGAAGATCCAGAGCAGCGGGAGGGTGGCGCCCGCGAGGCACACCAGCCGCCAGACCCCCGGGACCACGACCGACGTGCCGGTGGCGGCCAGGGAGATCAGAGCCAGCACCACGACCAGGCCGGCCGGTGTCGCGTCCCGGTCGATGGCCCCCGCGAGCCGGCCGGCGAAGGCGAGCAGGGAGATCGCGCAGGCGCCGAGGATGCCGGCGACGACGCCGGTGCCCGTCTCGTAGGAGCTCATACGTAGTTCACCGCGAACACGCCGGCCGCGACCAGGCAGAGGACCGAGAGCGTCGCGCAGGCGACAGCGACGGCGCCGCGGGTGTACAGGGCGGCCACGGCCAGCAGCAGCGACGGGAGGGCGACGGCCGCGAAGAGCATGGCGAAGAGATAGCCGAGCCCCGTGAGCCCCGACGGCCCGGGCGCACTCACCTGGATGAAGGTGTCGAGCGCGAACCAGCCGGCGACGAGCAGCAGGAGGGTGTCGATGCCGGTGACGGCGCCGGCGACGATCTTCAACGTGGTGGGATTTCCGGTGGTGGTGGTCATCTCCTCATCGTGTGCGCGCGGCCGACGTCTCACATGCGTCGTCGTACTCAGTGGGCGCTGAGCCCTCCGCCGGCTCGGGTCGCCGGTCCATCTCCTTCCAGCGCGGGTCGAGGGCGGGCGCCATCGTGACCAGGAAGTATGCCGCGCCGATGGCCAGCATCGCGGCCGTCAGGCCGAAGCCGCTGATCAGCACGCCGCCGAGCAGGCCGCCGAGCGGCATCAGCGCGAAGCACATCGCCGTCGTCAGCGACGTGACGCGACCCATCAGCGGGGCCGGGATGCGCTCGAAGATGACCGCGCCCAGGACCGGGTTGATGAAGCCGGCCGAGAAGCCGCCGACCACGCTCACGGCCAGGACCGCCCAGAGCGGGACGTCCCAGGCCATCACGACGAACCGGGGTGCCCCGCACACCAGGAACGCCACCAGGTACGTCGTGTAGCGCGACAGTCGGGCCGCCCAGGCGGCGGCGCACATGGCGCCGAGCGCCGAGGCTCCCGCGAAGACCGCGAAGACCAGCCCGATCGCGGCCGCGCCGCCGCCCGACTCGCGGGCCCAGACCGGCACGAGCACCGAGGCATAGGCCATGTCCAGCAGGTTCGTCAGCGCGACCATGGCGGCGATCCCGAACAGCACCCGGTCCGCGCGCAGGTAGTCCCAGCCCTCGCGGAGCTGGCGCAGGTAGCCGGCCGGAGTCGAGGGCTCCTCCGCCTCCGGCACCTCCGCCGGCGCGGTCTCGCCGGTGGCCACCATCGGCCTCGTCGCCCAGGCCAGGACCCCCGCCGAGAGCAGGAAGCTGACCGCGTCGATCGCGAGCGCGTTGACCGGACCGATCACCGCGACCAGGCCGCCGGCGAAGCCGGCTCCCACCATCGAGGCCGTCCGTTCGACGGTCGAGGCCAGCCCGGTCGCCCGCTCCATGGGGACGCCGGCCTCCGCGACGATCGCCGGCACCAGCGCGTGCTTGGCCGCGTCACCCGGGCCGCGGAGCGCTCCCGCGCAGGCGACCAGGGCCAGGAAGACCCCCAGGTGCAGCAGGCCCAGGACGTGCAGCAACGGGATGGCGCCGACCACGACCACGGAGCCGAGGTCGCAGCCGATGCTGATCCGGCGCGCGCCGACCCGGTCGATGATCGGGCCACCCAGCACCTTCAGCAGCACGAGCGGCAGCATCTCGGCAAGCGCGACGAGGCCGGTGAGGACCGGGGAGTCGGTCTCCACGAGCACGAAGTACGGCAGGGCGATCATGGACACCCGGGTGCCGGTCAGCGAGATCGCCTCGCTGGTGAGCCAGCCGTAGAGCGGCCTGCGGGTCCTCACGACACCTCACCCCCGGTCACGTGGCCGGGCAGCGGGAAGGCCGCGAGCTGCACGACGAACTGCTCGGCCGACTCGTCGTCGTCCTCCTCGGTGTTGTGCAGTTCGTCGGCGAGCGCGTGCACGAGGGCCCGGGCGCGGGCCGGGGTCAGCCGGAACACCCAGTCGCTGAACGTGGAGGCCCTGGCCCACGGCTCGGGGACCAGGGGGAGCTCCTCGATGGCGCGCTGCATCTGCTCGGTCATCACGACCGCCACCGACTGCAGGTAGGCCTCCATGGTCTCGCGCGCGGCCGGGTCGTCCACGCTGCTGGCGGTCTGCGTCGAGCGGTGCGCGGCCTTCCACCAGCGGTCGCGGGCGTTGCCGCGCTCGGTGTCGTCGGCGATGAAGCCGTGCTGCGCGAGCTGGCGCAGGTGGTAGGAGGTGGCGCCGGAGTTGAGGCCGAGCCGGGTCGCCAGCTGGGTGGCGGTGGCCGGCCCCTCGATGCGCAGCAGCCCGAGCATCCGCAGCCGCACCGGGTGCGTCAGCGCCTTGAGCGCCTGCGGGGTCGGCGTGATCGACGTGAGGTCCATGGCTCCATCGTAAACTGCAAAGAGATGTTTGCAAATACTTCTTTGTAAAAGAATGGGCGAGTCAGGAAGTAGTTGGACCTTCACCTACAGTTGCCGCCATGAGCGAATCGGAGCAGCCCACCTTCGTCGAGCAGGGCAAGGAGTTCCGGCGCGACACCAACTACATCCCCGACCGGATCACCCGGGACGCCCGCACGCCCGAGCACGGCCCGACCGACGGCAAGCTGTGGCCGGTCGAGCCCGGCCGCTACCGGCTCGTCGCCGCGCCGGCCTGCCCGTGGGCCAACCGGTCGCTGATCGTACGGCGGCTGCTCGGTCTCGAGGACGCGATCTCCGTGGGCAAGCCCGGACCGACGCACGACGAGCGCAGCTGGACCTTCGACCGCGACCCCGGGGGCCGCGACCCCGTGCTCGGCATCGAGCGCCTGCAGGAGGCCTACCTCAAACGTTTCCCCGACTACTCCCGGGGCATCACGGTGCCGGCGATCGTCGAGATCGAGAGCGGCGAGGTCGTCACGAACGACTACCCGTGGATCACCCACGACTTCTTCTTCGAGTGGAGCGAGCACCACCGCCCCGATGCGCCCGATCTCTGGCCCGCCGACCTGCGCGACGAGATGGAGGAGGTCATGCAGCGCGTCTTCACCGAGGTCAACAACGGGGTCTACCGCTGCGGCTTCGCGGGCTCGCAGCAGGCGTACGACGAGGCCTACGACCGGCTCTGGGAGACCATGGACTGGCTCGAGGAGCGGCTCACCGACCGGCGCTTCCTGATGGGTGACCGGATCACCGAGGCCGACGTCCGCCTCTTCACCACGCTGGTGCGCTTCGACGCGGTCTACCACGGGCACTTCAAGTGCAACCGCAACAAACTCACCGAGATGCCGGCGCTGTGGGGCTACGCTCGCGACCTGTTCCAGACGCCGGGCTTCGGCGAGACGATCGACTTCGACCAGATCAAGACGCACTACTACGTCGTGCACGCCCAGATCAACCCGTCCGGCATCGTGCCCAAGGGCCCCGACCCGGCCGTCTGGGAGACCCCGCACGGCCGCGAGGCGCTCTAGAGAGGACCGCATGGGCCTGGGCCACGACCACGACCATGCCGCGGGCCGCGCGGAGGACCGCGCGCGGCTTCGGCTCGTCCTGGCGATCACGTGCACGGTGCTCGTCGTCGAGC
>JAOPXF010000112.1 GCA_025965295.1 Nocardioides sp. | reverse complement strand
AGCGCGCCCTCGAGCTCGCGGATGTTGGTCTGGATCTTGGAGGCGATGAACTCGAGGACGTCCGGCGGCGCGGTGAGCCGGTCCATCGCGGCCTTCTTGCGCAGGATCGCGATCCGGGTCTCGAGGTCGGGAGGCTGGACGTCGGTGATCAGCCCCCACTCGAACCGGTTGCGGAGCCGGTCCTCGAGCGCCTCGAGGCGCTTGGGCGCGCGGTCGGAGGTCAGCACGATCTGCTTGTTTGCGTTGTGCAGCGTGTTGAAGGTGTGGAAGAACTCCTCCTGAGTCTGGGTCTTGCCCTCCAGGAACTGGATGTCGTCGATGAGCAGCACGTCCACGTCGCGGTAGCGGCGCTTGAACCGGTCCTGCCGGTCGTCGCGGATCGCGTTGATGAACTCGTTGGTGAACTCTTCGCTGGAGACGTAGCGCACCTTGGCCCCGCTGTAGAGGCTGCGGACGTAGTGCCCGATCGCGTGCAGCAGGTGGGTCTTGCCCAGCCCGGAGTCGCCGTAGACCAGCAGCGGGTTGTACGCCTTGCCGGGCGCCTCGGCCACGGCGACCGCGGCCGCGTGCGGGAACCGGTTGGAGGAACCGATGACGAAGGTCTCGAACGTGTACTTGGGGTTGAGCCGCGTCTCGAGCGCGGTCGTCGGCCGGGTCATCGGCTCGACCGGCTCGGGGTCGGCCACCGTCGGCTGCATCCGGTCCAGTGGGTTGCCGGGCATTGTCGACATGTCGATCTCTCGACTTGTCGGTTTGTCGATGCGGTCCGGCGTCTCGGGGATGGCCTGGTCGTCGAGCTGGGTGTTCACCGTGACGGCGATCCGGATCTCCCGGCCGAAGGCGACGGTGAGGGCGTCCTCGAGCTGGCCCCGCAGCCGGCCCTCGAGCTGGGTGCGCGTGAAGTCGTTGGGCACGGCGATGATCGCGGTGCTCTCGTGCAGCGTGACCGGCTCGCTCGCCCGCAGCCAGGCGCGCTGGTTGGGCTGGAGGTCGTCGACGACGCCGCGCCAGGCCGAGTTGAGGTCCCTGCTGGTGTCCGGGGGGGTCTGCTCCACGGGGTTCCCGCCTTCTGCTGGTCGTCCTGCGTCGTTCGGTGTGGTTCGAGGAACCCATGGTCGCCGCCGGTCCTGCGACTCGCAGAAGAATCCGGAAGAGTGGGGACCCACTTTTTGTCCACAGCTTTGTCCACAAGCTGTGAACCCGACTCCTTCACTGTGGAAAGAGCCCTTCCGAGACCATCACGGACGACCCCCGGGATGGTGTTTTCGCAGGTCAGAGGCGGTAAAGCCGAGAGTGTGAGGGGCGTCACACGGCCTGTGAATCCGGGCTGGTCCGAGGGTGGCGGGGAACCTCGGTGGCCTTGAACGTAACGTGGGACCCGGCCCCGGGGCAAGGCGTCATCCACAGGCTAGAAGCGGGGGGCGCCGAGCCCGGTCGACGCGGGTTTGACCCTGCCGAACGCCAGCGCGTACCGTTGGCCGGTCACCCGGTGTCGACGGGTGCCGCATGTCCACGGGAGCTAGATGCCAACCGTGGGTGGGCGGTGCCAGCCGAAAGGCCTCTGTACCGATGGCACTGCCGATCCGCCGGCGTGGCTGCCCCTGAACCACCATGGAGAGAACCTCGTGAGCAAGCGTACGTACCAGCCGAACAACCGTCGTCGCCACAAGGTGCACGGTTTCCGCCTGCGGATGCGCACCCGCGCGGGCCGCAGCATCCTCGCGTCGCGTCGTCGTAAGGGTCGCAAGAGCCTGGCCGTCTGACGGCCAGCCTCCTGCAGGCCAGCCGCACCTCGTGCTGCCCCCGGCTCATCGCCTGAGGGACGCCGACTCCTTTCGCACCGCGGTACGCCGGGGCCGGCGAGCGGGTTCGCGCACCCTCGTCGTCCACCTCGCCCCCTCGGGGAGCGAGGCGCCGAGCTCCGCTCGGGTGGGCTTCGTGGTGAGCAAGGCCGTGGGCAACGCCGTGGTCCGCAACCGCGTGAAGCGCCGACTCCGTCACCTGGCCCGGGAGCACGTTACGTCGCTCCCGGGCTCTGCCGTGCTCGTGGTCCGGGCGCTCCCCGCGGCCGGTTCCGCGTCGTACGCGGCACTCGGTGAGGACCTCACGCGTTCTCTCCAGCGGGTGTTGTGAGTGAAATACGTCCTGATCGGCCTGCTCCGGGCCTACCGCGCGGTCATCAGCCCGCTCTACGGTCAGGTCTGCCGCTACCACCCGTCCTGCTCGGCGTACGCCCTGGACGCCGTGCGCGAGCACGACAGCCTGCGAGGCAGCTGGCTGGCCGTGCGCCGGCTGGCCCGGTGCCACCCGTGGGCCGCCGGCGGCTACGACCCCGTTCCGCCCCGCGTCCGCGCGGGTAGCCACTCGACTCCGTCCCCCCAGCAAGGAGCCTGACCCGTGGGAATCTTCGGCGACATCGGCCACTTCATCATGACGCCGCTCTACTACGCGGTCTCCGCCGTGCTGGTGGGCTGGCACATGGTCTGGGGCGCGGTCATCGACCCGGACTCCGGCCTGGCCTGGGCGCTGTCGATCGTCGGTCTCACGCTGGTCATCCGCGTGGCGCTGATCCCGCTCTTCGTGAAGCAGATCAAGTCCAGCCGGAACATGCAGCTGATCCAGCCCAAGGTCAAGGAACTGCAGAAGAAGTACGGTCACGACCGCGAGAAGCTCGCCGCCGAGACGATGAAGCTCTACAAGGACACGGGCACCAACCCGTTCGCGTCGTGCCTGCCGATCCTGATCCAGATGCCGATCTTCCTCGCGCTGTTCCGGCTGATCGACCAGGCGGCCAAGAACAAGGAGGGCAACGGGCTGCTCACCGACGAGCTGGCGAAGAACTTCGGCGACGCCAAGCTGCCCGGCGGCATCCCGATCTCCGACACGTTCCTCAAAGCCGAGGGCAACGTGGCGGTCATGGTGCTGGCCGCCCTGCTGGTCGTCGCCATGACCGCGACGACGTTCCTGACCCAGCGCCAGCTGATGAGCAAGAACATGCCGGCGGACGCGCTCACCGGGCCCTACGCTCAGCAGCAGAAGATGCTGCTCTACATCCTGCCGCTGGTCTTCGCGGTGGGCGGCGTGGCGTTCCCGATCGGTGTGCTCTTCTACTGGACCACCTCGAACCTGTGGACGATGGGCCAGCAGTTCTACGTGATCCGCAACAACCCGGCGCCCGGGACCCCCGCGGCCAAGGCCAAGGCCGACCGAGACGCGGCGAAGGCCGCGCGGCACGGCACGACGGTCCCGGACGCCGAGGCTGCGAACGAGGCTGCGGACGCGCCCGAGACCGACCGCCGCCCGCCCGTGCGCCAGCAGCCGAAGAAGCAGTCCAAGCAACAACGCAAGAAGTCCGGTGGCAAGCCCACGGACACCCCGAGCAAGGATGAGGGAGACCAGCAGTGAGCGAGTCAGAGACCGAGCACCCGACCGAGGTCGACGCCGAGGCCACGACCGACGAGAGCGTCGAGGCCCCGGAGGGCGGCGACGCTGACCAGGCGACCGAGGCCCCCGCCCCCCGCGCGGATCGGCTCAAGCAGCTGGAGGCCGAGGGCGACATCGCCGCGGACTACCTCGAGGAGCTCCTCGACATCGCCGACCTCGACGGCGACCTGGACATGGACGTGGAGGGAGACCGGGCCGCGGTCTCGATCGTCGGCGCGGACCTCAACCAGCTGGTCGGCGCCCACGGTGAGGTGCTCGACGCGCTCCAGGAGCTGACCCGGCTGGCGGTCTACCGGGAGACCGGTGAGCGCTCGCGGCTGATGCTGGACATCTCCGGCTACCGCGCGACCAAGCGCGAGGAGCTGGTCCAGCTCGCCGAGCGCACGATCGCCCAGGTTCGCGAGACCGGCGAGTCGGTCTCCCTGACCCCGATGACGCCCTTCGAGCGCAAGGTCGTGCACGACGCCGTGGCCGCCGCGGGGCTCAGATCCGAGTCCGAGGGTGTCGAGCCGCGACGCTACGTGGTGGTCCTCGCGGACTGACCCATGGCCGACGTTTCACGTGAAACAACCCCGACACCCTCCGCGCCCGACGTGGCGCGGAGGGTGTTTGCGCCTGCACGCCTGGCGACGGCCGAGCGGTACGCCGAGCTCCTGGCCACCGAGGGCGTCACCCGCGGGCTGATCGGCCCCCGGGAGGCGCCCCGGCTCTGGGACCGGCACCTGCTCAACTGTGCGGTGCTCGGTGAGCTGCTGCCCGAGGACGCCTCGGTCTGCGACATCGGGTCGGGCGCCGGGCTGCCCGGGCTGGTCCTGGCGATCGCCCGACCCGACCTGCGTCTCACCCTGGTCGAGCCGCTGCTGCGCCGGACCACCTTCCTCGACGAGGTCGTGGCCGAGCTCGGGCTCGACCGGGTGGAGGTCGTTCGCGGCCGGGCCGAGAGCCTGCACGGTCAGCGCCGCTTCGACGTCGTCACGTCGCGGGCGGTCGCGCCCCTGGGCCGGCTCCTGGGCTGGTCGATGCCGCTGGTGGAGCCCACGGGGGCGCTCGTGGCCATGAAGGGCTCCTCGGTCGCCGACGAGGTGGTCGAGGCGGCCGACGACCTGCGGCGGCTCGGCTGCGCCGAGCCGGAGGTGCACGTGCTCGGCGCGGACCTGCTGGAGTCCACCACCGTCGCCCTGCGGGTGGCCTGGGCCGATCCCGGGCGGGTATCTTGGCCGTTGGTGGCGCAGCGGTCGGCCACCCCGGGATCCGGGGCCCGCCTTCGTCGCCCGACATCGAAGCGGAGGCGGGGCGCGTGACGGAGGATTCCTGGCGACGTGCCGCCGGCGACGCAGCCCCGGCCGAAGCCGTTTCCCCAGAGTTTTCCACCGGTGCGGTCCCGCCCACGGGGCCTAGTTATCCACAGGTTGGCCCCGGTCATCCACAACCCGAGACGGACACCGACGACGCCGTGGTTTCACGTGAAACATCGTCCACCCGCCCCTTCACCGTGCGAACGGCCGGGGACCTGGCCGACTCCGAGCCGGTCTTCGACGACCCCGCCACCCCCCTGGCTCGGGCCGCCGAGCACTCGGTGCTGGTCCGCACGGGTGCCCGCCTCCGTCCGCCATTGGCGCGGCCGCAGAGCACCCGGGTTTTGGTGGTCGCCAACCAGAAGGGCGGGGTCGGCAAGACCTCGTCGACGGTGAACGTGGCCGCCGCCCTGGCCCAGCTCGGTCAGC
>JAOPXF010000058.1 GCA_025965295.1 Nocardioides sp. | reverse complement strand
TCACCGGCGTGCCGCTGCCGTTGGTGTCGTACGGCGTCAGCTCGTTGTTCGAGGGCATGCTCGCGATCGGCCTGCTCCAGAACATCCACCTGCGCTCGACCGCGCAGGTCCCCACCCGCTACACGATGCCGGTGCGGGTGCTCGCGTCGCGCTGACCGGGGCTCAGGATCCGCCCTCGTCGAAGTGCCCGCGGCGGCGGGGCACGAACCTCCCGAGCCTCATCACCGCGGGCGCGAGCGCCTCGGTGAGCTTGGAGTTCTCGGCCGGGCCGAGCCGGCCGGCCGCCTCCTCGAGGCTCCACGGCCGGCCTGCCTCGAGCGCGTCGAGCGCGTCGTTGGCCGCCACGGCCCACAGCTGGCCGAAGGGGGAGACGGAGTAGGGGCGGTCGAAGCCCTCGAACCGGGTGAACCACGAGGGCTCGATGCGCAGATGGCGGTCGAAGGAGCCGCGCTCGGTCAGGTCGCCGCGCAGCTGCTCCTTCTTCGACTCCAGCACCAGCCAGCGCCGGTCGGTCGCGACGAGCAGGAACTTGTCCTTCGCGGCGAGGAACGGCCAGGCCTCGGCGATCGCGAGCTGGACCGCTTGGGCGGGCCGGCTGGAGGCGCGCACACCCACCTGGAACTGCTCGCCGGGCTCCAGGAACGGCTGGACCCGGGGCGCCAGGTCGGCGGTGTCGCGGACGACGTCGTCACCGTTCATCCGAGCGTCTCGCGCCAGATCCGGTCGTGCTCCACGCGGGCCTCCTCGAGGGTGCGGTCCAGGTCCTCCTGCACCGCGGTCGGGTCGATGCCCGTGGCCAGAGCCTCCTCCGGAACGGCGACCGGTGCCAGGTCGGCGTCCTCGAAGTGGCGCTGCGCGGTGCTGAACGCGTCGGCCAGGAAAGCCGCGCCCAACTCGCCCCCGCGGCCGCGGAAGACGTCGTCCCAGGTCAGCTCGCCGCGCTCGACCTGCCGGGCCAGCTTGCGCAGCGAGTCGGGGGCGTCGGGGCTCTTGGCGGCCTCCTCGAAGAGCGCCTTGGTCTCGGGGTCGAGGCCACGGGAGCGCTTCTCCTGGAGGAACCGGCGGTCCTCGGCGACGACCTGCCGGGCCCGGTCGATCTCCGCGTCGAGCGGCTCCATGATCGCCCGGATGGCCGAGGGAAGGTCAGGAGATTCCTGGGGCATTCGGGCCTCCGTACGGCGAGGTGGGGGTCGAGCCGAGGTGGGAGAGATTGTTGAGGTGCTCGGGGATCGCGCCCAGGTCCGACATCAGGTCCTTGATGCTGTCGACGGCGCCGTCGATGGTCTCGGGGATGTGGGTCGCGAGGTCCCACGCGTCGACGAGCTTCTCGAAGCCCTTCACCGCCAGGTTGGCCGCCTGGATCACGTGCTTGACCATCATCGTGATCTTGTACGCCCGGTAGAAGGCGACGAGCGCCTCCTCGCACTTCTTCGCGGCGACGGCTTCTCCGACGCCGCACCACCAGCCGGCCGCGAGCGCCGCGGCGCCGATCTCGACGTCGTGGATGACGTCCTGGAGCAGGTCGACGCACTGCTGGTAGAGCTCCTCCCACTGCTGCGCGAGCTTGTCCAGCGCCACCTTGATCCCGAGCGGGATCTCGGACTCGGCCTTGAAGCCCTCACCGAGGCGGGTGCCGTAGGCCTTGAACGACGTGGCCGCCACGCCGTCCCAGACGCCGTCGACGTTCGCGGTGTTGGCCAGGACGTCCTCGCCGTGCGCCTTCAGCATGTTGCCGGTGTCCTGCCAGGCCAGCCCGCGAGCGGTCAGCGTCGTCCAGTTGCCGACGATGGCGTCGATCGGCTCGGTGATGTGGTGGCCGGTGAACTTGCTGAACACCCAGTCGATGGCGCGCACGTCGGCGGACATGTTGCTGCGGATCTCGGCGGCGGGGTCGGCCTCGGCGCCGTGGCACATCCCGAGCACGGTCTGCTCGCTCCAGGCGCCGCCGGAGCCGATCGGGCTGTCGCTCTCGTCGCCGACGGACGCCGCCCGGCGGTCCATCGCCGAGGCCACGGCCTTGTCGACCTTCGCGTAGTCGTCGGCGGTCTTCGCCAGGGCGGTCCCGGTCTTGGTCACGACGGCCGCGAGGTCGTCGTAGTGGTCGCCGAACTTGTCGGCGACCAGCTTGACCGCCGGGGCGATGACGTCGAGCAGGCCGTCCATGTCGGAGGTGATTCCGGCCTGGGAGCGCGTTGCCTCCCCGGTGTTGCCGACGTTGTCGGCGCCGAACGTCTCGAATTTGCGCCCGAACGCCCGGAGCTTCGGGATCTCGACCTGGAGATCGCTCATGGTGTGTCCCCTCGTGACCGTGGATCGTGTACGACGAGACTGCCCGCGCCGGGCACCCCCGAAACCCGGCGGTCCCGTCAGGGCTTGACGGACAGGAACACGAACGCCGACAGCAGCACCAGGTGGACCCCGCCCTGGAGGGGCTTGGCGCGGCCCGGGACGACGGTGAGGACCGACACGATCACCGAGATGAACAGCAGGACGATCTGCATCGGCTCCAGCCCGAGCGCGAGCGGACCCTCGAGCCAGATCGAGGCCACCGCGATCGTGGGGATCGTCAGCCCGATCGAGGCCATCGCGGAGCCATAGGCGAGGTTGAGGCTCACCTGGGCGTGGTTGCGCGCCGCGGCCCGCACCGCGGCGATCGACTCGGGCAGCAGCACCAGCAGCGCGATCACGACCCCGACGAAGGACGGCGGGAAGCCGACCGCGGCCACGCCGTCCTCGATCGCCGGCGACTCGACCTTGGCCAGCCCGACCACCGCGACGAGGGCCACGACGAGCAGGCCGAGACTGACCAGGGCGGCGCGCGCGGGCGGAGGGTCGGCGTGGCCGTCCCCGTCGGCGTCGACCGGCCCGCCGGTCTCGACGGCGAGGAAGAAGTCCCGGTGCCGGATCGTCTGGGTGAACACGAACATGCCGTAGAGCGCCAGCGAGGCGACGGCCGCGAAGGCCAGCTGCGAGGACGAGAACTCGGCTCCCGGCTCGGAGGTCGTGAACCGCGGCAGCACCAGCGCGACGCTGGCCAGGGTGACCACCGTGGCCAGGGCGGAGCCGGTCCCCTCGGGGTTGAAGACCGCCAGGTGGTGCTTGAGGGCGCCCACCAGCAACGCCAGACCCACGATGCCGTTCATCGAGATCATCACCGCGGCGAACACCGTGTCCCGGGCCAGCCCCGAGGTGTCCTTGTCGGTCGTGACCATCAGGGTCACGATCAGCGCGACCTCGATGACGGTGACCGCGACCGCGAGGACGAGGGAGCCGAACGGCTCGCCCACCCGGTGCGCGACCACCTCGGCGTGGTGGACGGCCGAGAGCACGGCACCCACCAGCACCACCGCCAGCACGCCGACCACGATGCCGCCGGGGTGCCGGCCCCAGCTCAGCGCCAGCACGACCAGCGCCAGCGGGGGAGTGAACGTCGTCCAGCGGACCCGGCCGGAGATGGAGGCGCTCATGGTCCGAACCCTACGGAGTCGCCCTCGGGCCCGGTCTACGCTGGCTCGCGATGACGACCAGCGCGACGCCCGCCGAGACCGGCGAGTACACCCATGCCCAGATCCTGACCATCCTCTCCGGCCTGATGATGGGGATGTTCCTCGGCGCTCTCGACCAGACCATCGTCAGTACGTCGATCCGCACCATCGCCGACGACCTCCAGGGGCTGTCGGTGCAGGCGTGGGTCACGACGGCGTACCTCATCACCTCGACGATCACCACACCGATCTACGGCAAGCTCGGCGACCTCTACGGGCGCAAGAAGCTGTTCATGTTCGCGATCACGGTCTTCATCGTCGGCTCCGCGCTCTGCTCGTTCGCGACCTCGATGTACCAGCTGGCGGCGTTCCGCGCCTTCCAGGGGCTCGGCGCCGGTGGCCTGTTCACGCTCGTGCTCGCGATCATCGGCGACATCGTGTCCCCGCGCGAGCGCGCCAGGTACACGGGCTACTTCATGGCGATGTTCGGCACGTCCAGCGTGTTGGGCCCGGTCATCGGCGGCTTCTTCGC
>JAOPXF010000106.1 GCA_025965295.1 Nocardioides sp. | reverse complement strand
ATGCGCGTCGAGGGGGATGCAGAGTGAGTCCGGACAGCACTGCTCAGCGAGTCCGCACCCACCAGTGGCGCGGCGTCATCGAGGAGTACCGCGACCTCCTCGAGATCCCGGAGGGCACCCCGGCGATCACGCTGCGGGAGGGCGGCACCCCGCTCGTGCACTCGGAGTGGCTCTCGGGCCTGACCGGGGCCGAGGTGTGGCTCAAGGTCGAGGGCGACAACCCCACCGGCTCCTTCAAGGACCGGGGCATGACCGCGGCCATCTCGGTGGCCAAGCACGAGGGCGCCGAGGCGGTCGTCTGCGCCAGCACCGGCAACACCTCTGCCTCGATGGCGGCCTACGCCGCCAAGGCCGGGCTCAAGCCGCTCGTGCTCGTGCCCGAGGGCAAGATCGCGGCCGGCAAGATGGCGCAGGCCGTGCTGCACGGCGCCCAGGTGATCATGGTCCGCGGCAACTTCGACCACTGCCTGATGCTCGCCAAGGGCCTCGCCTGGGACTACCCGGTGGCCCTGGTCAACTCGGTCAACCCGGTGCGGCTCGAGGGCCAGAAGACCGCCGCGTTCGAGATCGTCGACTTCCTCGGTGACGCCCCCGACTACCACCTGCTGCCGGTCGGGAACGCCGGCAACATCTCGGCGTACTGGCTCGGCTACACGCAGTACGCCGACCTCGGTCTCGCCACCAGGAAGCCCGTCATGCGCGGCTTCCAGGCCGAGGGCGCGGCGCCGCTGGTGACGGGGGAGCCGTTCCCCGACCCCGAGACCAAGGCCACCGCGATCCGGATCGGCAACCCCGCGTCGTGGAAGCTCGCCGAGGCGGCCCGCAACGAGTCCGGTGGCAGCTTCGCGGCGGTGAGCGACGACCAGATCCTCGCCGCGCAGCGCGACCTCGCCGCGCACGACGGCGTCTTCGTGGAGCCCGCCTCCGCGGCCGGAATCGCGGGCCTGCTCCAGGAGCTCGCGGCCGGGGAGTCCTACGCCGGCAGGTCGGTCGTCGTGACCGTGACCGGCCACGGCCTCAAGGACACCGCCACCGCGCTCGAGGGCTTCGCGAGCAGCGGGCACAGCATCGTCGACACCGTGATCGACGCCGACGTGACCGCCGCCGCCGAGGCGGCCGGCCTCTGAGGGCGGTCCTGCCATGGTGACCTTCGTCAGCGGGCCGGTGCGCGTCTCCGTGCCCGCCACCTCCGCCAACCTCGGACCGGGCTTCGACTCGCTCGGACTCGCCCTCTCGCTGCGCGACGAGCTCGAGGGGGAGGTCACCGCCTCCGGTCTCGAGATCGACGTCGAGGGTGCCGGCGCCGACGACGTACCCCGCGACGAGGCGCACCTGGTCGTCCGGTCGATGCGGGCGGCCTTCGCCGAGATGGGTGCGGAGCCGCCGGGCCTGCGGCTCGCTTGCCGCAACGTGATCCCGCACGCCCGCGGCCTGGGGTCCTCGTCGGCGGCGATCGTCGGTGGGGTCCACCTCGCCCGCAGCCTGGTGGCGGGTGGCTCGCTGCTGATGGACGACGACGCGCTGTTCCGTCTCGCGGCCCGGCTCGAGGGGCATCCGGACAACGTCGCACCGGCCCTGTACGGCGGCTTCGTGATCTCCGGCCGCGAGGGTGACGCGTTCTACGCCGTCGGCTCCCCGGTGGACCCGCGGGTCTCGGCCGTCGTCTTCGTGCCGCCGACGCCGGTTTCGACCGAGGTCGCGCGCGGCCTGCTGCCCGAGCGGGTGCCGCACGCCGACGCGGCCGCCGACGCGGGCCGTACGGCGCTGCTCGTGGCCGCCTTGGCCGGCCAGCCCGAGCAGCTGCACCGCGCCACCCGCGACTACCTGCACCAGGAGTACCGCCGCCCCGCGATGCCGGAGTCGCTGGCCCTGGTGGACCTGCTGCGCGCCGACGGGATCGCCGCGACCGTCTCCGGGGCCGGCCCCACGGTGCTCGCGTTCACCGACGGACCCGACGACATCGCCGAGCCCGTCACCCGGCTGCTCGCCCGTTGCCCCGGCGGCTGGACCGCCCGGCACCTGGCCGTGGACCGTACGGGGGCCCGACTCGACCGAGGGTGATACCCTGCGAATGCGTCAGACATCTCGGCGTAGCGCCATCCGGCGACACCAGTCCCTGGGCGCAACCTCTTCCTCACTCCCGTGCCGGCCTCGTGTCGCACGACCGTCATGTGCCTCCCCAGCGGGGAGCCCTGTCGGGCGGGGAAGCAATGACCAGAAGCCGACGGCCTCTCGGCCGGTTCGGACTGATACGTGGGAAGGACCTCACGTGACGGAAACCATCGAATCCACCACTGCCGCCTCCGGAGCGTCCGCGGACGCCCCCAAGAAGCGCGGTGGCGGACTCAACTCCATGCTGATCGCCGACCTGAAGTCGATGGCCGGCGGCATGGGCATCCCCGGGGCCGGGGCCATGAAGAAGGCCCAGCTCGTCGAGGCGATCAAGGCGGCCCAGACGGGATCGGCCAAGGCCGCGGCGGCCAGGAAGACCGCGGCGAAGAAGGAGACCCCACCGGCTGCGGAGCGTGAGCAGGCCCGCGAGCAGGCCCGTGAGGAGGCCCGTGGGGAGACGCGTGAGCAGGCCCGCGAGCAGAACCCGCAGGGGCGCAACCGCGGCGACCACGGGAACCAGGACCGCGACCAGAACCGCGACCACGGCAACCAGGGCGCGCAGGACCGCGACCAGAACCAGCGCGGCGGCAACCAGGGCCGCGACCAGAACCAGGACCAGAACCAGGGCGGCGGCAGCCAGGGCCGCGACCAGGCCCGCGACCAGGGCCAGGGCCGCAACGACCAGCAGACGACCCGCGACGAGCAGGGCGAGGGCAGTCGCCGCAACCGCCGGCGCCGGGGCCGGGACCGCGACGGCGCGGCCCGGGAGGGTGCCCCCCGCGACCCGCAGCGCGACCACCAGCGCGACGGCAACCGCGGTGGCCGCACCGGGGGCCAGCGCCATGAGCCCGACACGACGATCCTCGAGGACGACGTCCTCGTCCCGGCCGCGGGCATCCTCGACGTGCTGGACAACTACGCGTTCGTCCGCACGAGCGGCTACCTGCCCGGCCCGGACGACGTCTACGTCTCGCTGTCGATGGTGCGCAAGTTCGGACTGCGCCGCGGCGACGCGATCATCGGTGAGGTGCGCCAGCCCCGCGAGGGGGAGAGCAAGGCGAAGTTCAACCCGATGGTGCGCATCGAGAGCGTCAACGGTGCCGATCCCGACTCGGCCAAGAACCGCGTCGAGTTCCAGAAGCTGACCCCGCTCTACGCCTCGGAGCGCCTGCGCCTCGAGACCGAGCCGACCAACCTGATCGGGCGCGTCATCGACATCGCAGCCCCGATCGGCAAGGGCCAGCGGGGCCTCATCGTGTCGCCGTCCAAGGCCGGCAAGACGATGATCATGCAGTCGATCGCGAACTCCATCACCACGAACAACCCCGAGTGCCACCTGATGGTGGTCCTCGTGGACGAGCGCCCCGAGGAGGTCACCGACTTCGAGCGCTCGGTCAAGGGCGAAGTGATCTCCTCGACGTTCGACCGCCCCGCGTCCGACCACACGATGGTCGCCGAGCTGGCGATCGAGCGAGCCAAGCGCCTGGTCGAGCTGGGCCACGACGTGGTGGTCCTGCTGGACGGGATCACCCGCCTGGGCCGCGCCTACAACCTCGCGGCACCGGCGAGCGGCCGGATCCTGTCCGGCGGCGTCGACTCGGCGGCCCTGTACCCCCCGAAGCGCTTCTTCGGCGCCGCCCGCAACATCGAGAACGGGGGCTCGCTCACGAT
>JAOPXF010000084.1 GCA_025965295.1 Nocardioides sp. | reverse complement strand
TCGACGAGCTCAACCTGCCCAAGACCAAACCCACCAAGACCGGCTACACCACCGACGCCGACGCCCTGCAGTCGCTCGCGCTCAAGAGCCCCCACCCGTTCCTCGAGTCGCTCCTGCGTCACCGTGACCAGATCCGGCTGCGCCAGACGATCGAGGGACTGCTCAAGACCGTCGCCGAGGACGGCCGCATCCACACCACCTTCAACCAGCTGATCGCCGCCACCGGCCGGCTCTCCAGCACCGACCCCAACCTCCAGAACATCCCGATCCGCACCGCCGACGGCCGACGTATCCGCGAGGGTTTCGTGGTGGGCGAGGGTCTCGACTGCCTGATGACGGCCGACTACAGCCAGATCGAGATGCGGATCATGGCGCACCTCTCCGAGGACGCCCTGCTCATCGAGGCCTTCCGGTCGGGTCGCGACTTCCACTCCACCACCGCCTCCCGGGTCTTCGACGTCGCCGCCGACGACGTGACCGTCGAGATGCGCGCCAAGATCAAGGCGATGAACTACGGCCTCGCCTACGGCCTGTCCGCCTACGGCCTCAGCCAGCAGCTCGGGATCGAGCCGGGCGAGGCCCGCGGCCTGATGGACGAGTACTTCGAGACGTTCGGCGGCATCCGCGACTACCTCGGTGGGATCGTCGAGGAGGCCCGCAGGTCCGGATTCACCGAGACGATCTGGGGGCGCCGCCGCTACCTGCCCGACCTGACCAGCGACAACCGTCAGCGTCGCGAGATGGCCGAGCGGATGGCGCTCAACGCGCCCATCCAGGGCTCGGCCGCCGACCTGATCAAGATCGCGATGCTCAACGTGGATCGGGCGATCACCGAGGCCGGCCTGGCGTCACGGATGTTGCTCCAGGTGCACGACGAGCTCGTCTTCGAGGTCGCGCCGGGGGAGCGCGAGGCCCTCGAGGCGCTGGTCCGCACGCAGATGGGTGGCGCCGCCCAGCTGGCCGTCCCGCTGGACGTCTCCATCGGCACCGGCCACAGCTGGCACGAGGCCGCTCACTGAGGTGAGGTCAGCCGCATCCGCCACAGACTGAGCGCCAGCAGCACCGTGAACAGCGCCGCGTCGATGACGGTGATCAGCACGAGCAGGCCGCCCAGGGTGTGCACCCACGGGCTGCAGGCGAGCAGGGCGACGACCGCCAGCCACACGAAGTACGTCGATCGGGTGCCCTGCCGGGCCAGCACCGAGTAGACCAGCAGCTGCAGCATCGACAGCAGCGTCCCGAGGACCGCGAAGGTCCAGAGCCGCGACTGGACGTCGGAGTACTCCGCGCCGCCGACGAAGACCATCGCGACGCCGGACAGCACGAGGGCACCGGCCGTGCACACGATGCCGATGGCGGCGACCGCCCCGAGGCTGCGCAGCAGGGCGCGCCGGCGTTCGTCCACGGTCGACATGGACGGGAACGCGACGACCACGACGAACTGCGGCAGGAAGAGCACGGCCTTCGTGAGGATCAGGCCGCCGGCGTACAGGCCGGCGTCGTGCTGGCCGAGGACGTTGCGCGCAACCACGATGTCGGCGTTCGAGAGCACGAAGAACGCGAGCAGGGCCAGGGAGTTGCGCACGGTCTCCCGGGCCATCGGGCCGGCCTCGTGGTCGACGCTCGTGGCGCCGGCGTCCCGGCCGCGGCGCAGGGCGTACCAGCCGACGAGGGCCGGCACCAGGAGGCCGAGGAGCACGCCGAACATGGCGCTCGTCTCCGTGGGGCTGACCAGGATGCAGATCGAGCCGATGACGACCCGCGGGACACCCACCCCGAGGTAGAGCACCGCGAGCGGCAGCCAGCGCCGCTCTCCCTGGAGGATGCCGGCCTGGCCGCCCATGATCGTCAGCGGCACGGCGGCGACCGCCAGCAGCACCGCGGGGAGCGGGCTGTCGAGGCGCAGCAGCACCCACACGGCCGGCGATGCGAGGAGCATGAAGGCACCCAGGGCGAACGCCGCCCGGTAGGTGACGCCGAGGATCACCCGCTCGATCTGGGCGACGTGGTCTGGGGTGGCGGAGATCCGCCGGGCGGCGGTGGCCTGGAGCCCCAGCTGCAGGACCGCGATGACCATCAGCAGTGCCATCAGGCCCGCGATCGCGCCGTACGACGCGGGACCGAGCACCCGCGCCGCGACCATCTGGAAGGCGTAGGTGGCGACGTTCATGACCGCCATGGCGACCGCGATGCCGGCGCTGCCACGGAGCATGCCGCGCAGCCCGCCCCGAGGGCGATCGGTCGTCGTCGTCACCCGTCGAGCCTAGTTGAGGGGGTGCCGTCGGACGGTCAGTAGGGATCCGCAGCGTCGCCGTGACCCAGCGCGCGGGCGAGGGGTCGCAGCCGCAACCGCAGGAGCACCTTCACGACCAGGTTGCGCACCCACCACGGGAGCTGACCCAGCACCCGGGCCCGGTCCGCCCGCGACGGGGGCGCGACCTGGAGGCGGGCGAGGGACCCGGTGCGCCCGGCGTAGCGCAGCGACCGCGACGGCAGGAGCTCGCGCAGCAGTGCGGTCGTCACCCCGAGGGAGGAGAAGGCGTCGTGCACCAGGACCCAGCCGCCGGGGGCCACCAGGGCGACCCAGGCCAGGTCGTCGCGGACCGTCCAGTAGTCGTGCTTGCCGTCGACGTAGACGAGGTCGAGGCGCCCCGACCAGCCACCGCGCACCTCCCGGCTGGTCGCGACCCGCAGCTCGACGACTCCCGCGACCCCGGCCCGTTCGACGTGCGCCCGGAACTCTCGCTCGGTGCCGGCGGCGCCGTAGCGCCAGTCGTCCGGAAACGGATCCACGGCCACCAGTCGGGCGCCCTGGGGGAGTGCCGCGGCGAGCACCACCGCCGAGCGGCCGTGGTGGCTGCCGATCTCGACGACGACCCCGCCGGGCGGAACCGCCGCGGCAGCGTCGTACAGGTCGCGCGCCTGGTCGCGGGTCAGCCAGCCCGGGATCGGCTCGGCCGCAGCGAAGGCCGCCTCGAACCCGCTCGCCCCGAACCCGCTCGCCATGCGTCTCCCCGCGTCGTCGGCTGAATAGGCTGCAGCATAGGAGGCCACCGTGGGGGGCCGGTCGGCGAGGAGGGCGAGGGTGGAGCGTCCGTCCGTGCGCCGGAGCGCCCTCCTCCTGGACGCGTGGCCGCTGCTGCTCGCGGTCGTGCTGTGCCTGCCGCTCCTGGCCCACGGTGGCTACCCGCTGGCCCGAGACCTCGTCTTCGTCCCGCACCAGCCCTGGACCCTCGCGTCGGTGGGGCTCGGCGACGGCGCTCCTCGCGCGGTCCCGCTGGACGCGGTGGTCTCGCTCCTGACCTCCGTCGTCGACGGCGGGTGGCTCGCCCGGGTGGTGATCCCGCTGATCCTGGCGACCGCCGGGTGGGGCACCCACCGCCTGGTGCGCGACCTGGGCACGGTGGCCAGGCTGACCGCCGGCGGCTTCGCCGTCTGGAACCCCTACGTCGTGGAGCGGTTGGCGCTGGGTCAGTGGGCGCTGCTCGCGGGGTACGCCGCCGTGCCCTGGCTGCTGGTCGCCGCGCGGCGCTACCGGGAGTCGGGCACACCGGGCGACCTCGGAGGCACCGTGGCCTGGCTCGGACTCGCCTCGCTGACCCCGACGGGTGGGGTGCTGGGCTCCCTGGCCGTGCTGGCCGGGGGAGCGGGCCGCTCGGTCCGGACCGCCTGGCTGGTGCTGGTGTGCGTGCTCCTGCAGCTGCCCTGGCTCGTCCCGTCGGTCGTGGGCGCCGCGGCGTCGACCTCGGACCCGGCCGGCGTCGACGCGTTCTCCGCGGGCTCCGAGGGCCCGGGCGGGGTGCTCACCGCGCTCGTCGGGCTGGGCGGCATCTGGGACGCCAACAGCGTGCCCGGGACCCGCGACTCCTGGTGGTCGACGCTCACGGCCGTGCTGGTCGTGGTCGCGGTGGTGTTGGGCTGGCGGACCCTGTGCCGGGTGCGTGGGCGTGACGACACGGTCCGGCTCGCGGGGCTGGCCGGGGTCGGTCTCACGCTCGCCTTCCTCTCCAGCGTGCCTGGCGGGGACGAGCTGGTCCGCCGGCTCGTCGACACGGTGCCGGGCGCCGGCCTCCTGCGGGACAGCCAGAAGTTCCTGGCCCCGCTCGTCGTGCTGGCGGCCGTCTCGTTCGCGGCCTCGGCGCACCGGGTCGTCGAGGCGGCACGCCGGCACGGGACGGAGGTCGTGCTGGCCGTCGGCCTCGTGGCGGTCCCGCTCCCGTTCCTCCTGGTGCCCGACGGCGCCGCCACGGTCTGGCCGACCGTCCGGCCGGTGACCTATCCGGCGGGTCTCGACCGGGTCGCGGCGATCCTCGACGACGGACCCCCGGACGCCACCCTCGCGACGCTGCCGTGGCGCTCCTACCGCGGCTTCGGCTGGGGCAACGGCCTGATCTCGTCCGACCCCGCCACCCGGTGGTTCGACCTCGACGTGCTCGCCTCCGACGACCTCCAGGTGGGGCCGACCACGATCCGCGGCGAGAGCCCGCGCGGACAGGCACTGGGGCGTGCCCTGCGCACCGGACCGGCCGCGGACGCGCTCCGCGCCGGGCACGTCACCTGGGCGCTGGTCTACCTCGACGACCCGGACGCCCCCCAGCTCGACCTGTCCGGCCTCACCCCGGCGTACTCCGACGCCGACCTTGCCCTCTACCGCGTCCCCGGCACCACGCCCCCAGCGGCGTCCGCGGGGACCACCGCACGGGTCGTCACGGGCCTCGCGGATGGGCTGGCGCTGGTGCTCGTGGCAGGGGCTGCGATCCTCGCCGCGCGACGTCGCCGGAAAGCCGCGAGAACGTCTGCCGGGTGATACTGTTCGGCTCGAAACTGGGAGAGGGAGGCAACGTGCCGCTGCTGCTGAAGTTCTTGCTGCCCGCCATCGCGGGTGGTCTGAGCGCGTCCGTGACGATGTACGGCGTCGTCTACTCGCAGACGAAGGCCCCCGACACCAACCCGGCCAGCCAGCCGATCCTGGTCTACGGCGACCAGTCCTGAGCCTCACCCAGCACCCGCTCCACCACGTCGGTCGTTCCTGACCACGAGAACGTCATCGCACGCTCGGCCGCCCGGCGGCCGAGCGTTTCGCGTTTCCCGGCGTCCAGCATCAGCTCACGGGTGAGCCGGAAGAGGTCGGCCTCGTCGTCGGCCAGCAGCCCCGTCTCGCCGTCCACGACCGACTCGGTGACGCCGCCGGCGAAGCGGTAGGCCACCGTGGGCGTCCGCTGGACGGCGGCCTCGAGCACGGCCAGCCCCCAGCCCTCCTTGACCGAGGGCAGCATCATCAGCCACGACGCCGCCAGGATCTCGTCGCGCCGCCGGGCGGTGACGTGGCCGTGGAAGGTGACCAGGTCACCGATCCCGAGCCGGGCGACCTCGGCCAGGAGCTGGTCGTGCCACCAGCCCTCGCCGACGACGTCGAGGTGGAGGTCGGGGAGCTCGGAGCGCAGCCGGGCGACAACCGCGAACGCGTGCTCCACCTGCTTGTGCGGGACCAGCCGGGCGAGGACGCTCAGGCGCGGCGTGGCCGACCTCGGCCCGCCGGTCGGGGCGGTGGCGACACCGTTGCGGACCACGGTGAGCGAGGACCGGGGGATGCCCATGGCCACGAGGTCCTCGAGTGACGCGTTCGAGACCGTGAGGTGCGGGAAGCGGCGGTAGAGCCGGGGCGTCAGCCGGTGCTCGACGAACCAGCCCAGCCGGCCGCGGAGCCCGGGATAGATGATCTGCCACTGACGCTGGTGGACGTGGTGCACCAGCGCCACCACCCCCCGCCGGCGCACGAGCGGGGTGCCGAACGGCAGCCCGTTGATGACGTCGACGACCACGTCCTGGTCGCGGCCCCGGGTGGCCAGCCACAGCAGGCCGCGCGGATAGACGGTGAGCCGGCCGCCGAGGCGCAGCACCCGGACCCCGTCGAGGTCGGACACCGGGGCGGATCCGGGGTGCCGCGCGCACAGCATCGTCACCTCGTGGCCGCGGCGCACGAGCTCGCGGGCGACCTCCTCGACGAACACCTCGGACCCGCCCCCGTCCGGGTGGCTGGAGTCACGCCAGGTCAGGAACGCGATGCGCACGTCAGCCGCCGTTCCGCAGGCGCTCGCACAGGGGCGGGGTGAGCCCCTCCTCGACCCGGAGGTCGATTCCCTTGTCGGCGCCGCGACCGGTGTCGCTGAGCGCCTCGAGGTCGATCGGGCGGGAGACGCCGTCGGTGCCGAACTCGGTCGTCGGGACGTAGCCGACCGGCCCCCCGGGGGTCGAGCTGATCTCCGCGTAGCCGAGCTCGGGCCGGTCCCGCACGCCGATCCGCACGACCCGAGGCTCGAGCAGGTCGAACCACTGTCCCGGCTGGGTGCCGATCCTGGTGGTCAGCAGCACCCGGGCACGTCCCCGGCCGTCCGTCTGCAGCCACACGCTGCTGGGGTACGACGTGTCGATTCGGACGATCTGGACTCTTGCGGCCCGGGCCCGCCGGTCGAGCGTGGCGACCACGACCGCACTGCGGCGCTCGACCAGCAGCCAGGGCTGGGCGTCCTCGCCGGAGTCGAGGTACATCGCGTCGCAGTCGCCCCGGATGTAGATCTCGTCGGTGAAGCCGTCCGCCGGCGGACCGTCGTCACCGGTGGTGATCAGCCGGGACTGCGCGTCGGGACTGAGCCGGTGCTGGTGGGACAGGTAGCTGACCAGGCTGGGTCCGCCGTACGTCGTCGCGGCCGCGGAGTAGCCCGTGACCATCGACGCGGTGATCGAGAACGCCGTGAACGCCGCCGGAACGACGAGCGCACCGGAGGCCAGCCAGCGCGGTCGCCGTTCGAGCCAGTGGGTGAGCGCGCAGGTGCCGACCGCGCCCCCGAGGACCAGGGCCGGTACGAACTCGCAGGTGTAGCGGAACGCGAAGTAGCCGTAGGCCATCACGCCGCCGGTCACGAGCACCCCGGCGAGCAGGGGCACGCGGAGCATCCGGCGCCCGACGTCGACCCCGGGGCGGAAGAGCACGGGCACCGACAACACGGTCAGGGCGAGCAGCCAGGGCATGAACGCGGTGACGCTCCCGGTCCGGTAGCTCTGGTCGATGACCGCGCCGGCGTACGGCGGAGCCGGGTGGGCCGGCAGCGTCAGCCACGGGAAGTAGTCGACGAACCGGATGCCGTCGGGCCGGAAGTAGGCCATGAAGGCGGTGGGGAAGAACTGCGGGCCGGTGATCGTGCCGCCGTTGGCCGCGAGCGCCTCGCGCCGGTGCGCGTTGATGCCGGTGAAGACCTGGTCCTCGAGCGGGAAGAGGTAGGGGTGCCGGAACTTGGCGATGTTGACCGCGATCCCGGCGCCGAGGGCGACGAGCGCCGCCACGAGCACGACCCAGCCGGTGTGCCGGCGCCCGCGGTGCAGCCGGCCGCTCAGCAGCCAGACGGCCAGGACGATGCTGGCCAGGCAGACCGCCCAGCCGCCGGTGGTCCGGGTGAGCACGGCGCCGAGCGCGCAGAGGAACAGCCAGCCGATGGCCGCGAGGTCGGGGGACCGCAGCACCCGCAGCATCCAGTACATCGACCCGATGACCAACGGCACCGCCCACGCATAGACCTCGTGGTAGGCCCACGGGAGCGAGGCGTTGTAGGTCAGCGTGGTGCCGCCCAGGGCCAGCGCGATCAGGATCGCCATCGACGTGGCCTCGAGCCGGGAGACCTCCGTGTCCGGGTACATCAGGTCGCGGACCAGCCAGACCAGCCGCGTCGTCATCACCGCGAGCAGCACGAACGCCAGCCCCATGGACAGCACCGTCAGCCGGCCGTCGTAGCGGTGCGTCGTCATCAGCACCGGGATGCGGAGCAGGGCGGGGAACGGCCCGAAGTACATGTACTCGTGGCCGCGCTCGATGAAGCCCTCGATGCTCAGGCTGCGGTCCGGCACCCAGAGGTGACCGGCCACGAGGGCCCGGGCCTGGAGGTCGAAGAAGTTGGAGGCGAAGCCCAGCCCGCTGGCCGTCCGGGTGAGCCGGGTGCCGTAGTCGAGCAGGGTGACGAAGTACGCCGCGGCACCGACGACGACTCCCGCGGCGGTCGCCTTCCGGCGACGCCGGGAATCACTCAAGCCCGCGCCAGCCGGTAGAGGAACTGGTAGCCGAACAGTGTCGGCCACACGCGGGTCGCGGCCCGGTCGACGACGCCGATGCGACCGGCGGCTCGCGCCAGCCGGTCGTTGGCGGTGCCGCGCTCGAGGACGTCGAACGGCGAGCCCACGGTCTCGCGCTCCACGATCCGCAGCCCGCACTGCTCGATCAGCTTCTCGAAGCTGCGCCGCGTGAAGAACCGGACGTGGCCGTGGTCGAGGAGACCGCGCTGGTCGTAGTCGAAGCGGCCGGAGACGACCCGCGCGCGGGGGTACCAGTGCGCGAAGTTCGGGATGGACACGAACACCTCACCGTCGTCGGCCAGCCGGCCGGCGATGTCGGTCAGCAGGTGCCGCGGGTCGACGACGTGCTCGAGCACGTCGCCGGCCACGACGACGCGGTAGTCGTCGCCGGCCTCCGCGGGCAGCCCGTCGTTGAGGTCGGCCTCGACGAAGTGCTCGACCCGGGCGGCGACGCCCACGTGCTTGACCAGGTCGACGCCGGTGACCCGGTGCCCGAACTCGCCCGCGAGGGCCGCGAACTGGCCGTCGGAGCAGCCGACGTCCAGGACCCGCGAGGGCCGGACCCCGGACAGCCAGCGCAGCAGCACGCCGTGCGAGGAGTGCTCCGACGGCTTGAGCTCGTAGGCCTCGACGTCGGGCCCGGCCTGGCTCTCGCCGAAGCCCATGCGGCGCATCCGGAAGCGCACCACGTCGGCGGTGACGTCCTTGGCGTACTTGAGGCCGTTGACGTAGCAGATCTCGTCGCCGTAGTAGGTAGGGATCGGGACCTCGGCGATCGTCTTCCCCTGACCGTGCAGGCCCAGGATGATCTCGGTGTCGAAGTCGAAGTTGTCGGAGTACGACGCGAGGTCGAGGTCGGCGAGCGCGTCGACGCGGTAGGCCCGGTAGCCGCTGTGCCACTCGGAGAGCTGCAGCCCCGTGAGGCGGTTCTGGAAGCGGGTGAGGATCTTGTTGCCGACCAGCTTGTACAGCGGCATGCCGCCCTCGCGGGCCCGGCCCCGCTCGAGCATCCGGGAGCCGAACACGGCGTCCGCCTCGCCGCTGACGAGCGGCGCGACGAGGTCCTCGATGCGCTCGGGGGCGTACTGGCCGTCGCCGTGCAGGAGCACCACGATGTCGAGGCCGTGCTCGATCGCCCAGGCGTAGCCGGCCTTCTGGTTGCCGCCGTAGCCGAGGTTCTCCTGGTGCCGGACCACGGTCAGCGGCAGCGTCGAGCCGCTCTGGAAGCGCAGGCCGACCTCGTAGGTGTCGTCGGAGCTGGCGTCGTCACAGACGAGCACGTGGTCGACCGTCTCGGCGAACCTCTCCGGCAGCCGGGACAGCGTCTCGGCGAGGGTCCCCGCAGCGTTGTAGGCGACGACGAGAACCCCGACGCGACGCCTCGCGGGCTCGGCCGTGCCGGTGACGTCGGCTGCGCGGATGGCGGACATGACTCTCCCAGGTGTGCGACGTCCTGCAGCCGCCGGACGCGACTGCCTCCCATGCGGACGACGTGCGGGATTCTATCCCGGACGCCCCGGTCCGTTGGCGTCTTCGTGGCATAGTGCGAGGCATGCCGGAGCAGACCCTGATCGACTTCGACCACCTCGCTGCGGACCTCGACGACAAGGCGGCGGCATACGCCGCGGCCGGGCCCTTCCCGCACATCGTGCTCGACGACGTGCTGCTCCCGGAGGTCTTCGACAAGGCGGCGGGGGAGTTCCCCGGCATCACGGACGAGTTCTGGAAGGGCTACCTCCACGTCAACGAGACGAAGTACTCCAACACCCAGCCCGACTCGTGGGGCCCCACCCTGCACGACGTGGCCCAGGAGTTCTGCTCGCCCGGGTTCGTGGCCTACCTGGAGAAGCTCACCGGCATCTCCGACCTGCTGCCCGACTGGTCGATGGACGGCGGCGGCCTGCACCAGACGCTGGCCGGCGGCCACCTCAACATCCATGCCGACTTCACGACCCACCACACCCACACCAACTGGGCCCGGCGCGTCAACATCCTGCTCTACCTCAACACCGAGTGGCAGGACGAGTGGGGCGGCAAGCTCGAGCTGTGGGACAGGGACATGACGGCCTGCCGGGCGAGGGTGACCCCCGCGGGCAACCGGATGCTCGTCTTCACGACCGCGTTCGACACGTTCCACGGCCACCCCGACGGCCTGACCTGCCCGCCCGACGTGGCCCGGCGCTCGATGGCGCTCTACTACTTCACGGAGGGTGCGGACGTCGAACGGCGGTCCACGAACTACCGTGCGCGTCCGGAGGAGAGCCTGGTGAAGAAGGCCGCGATCGGCGCCGACCGGGTGGCGCTCGACATCTACGACCGGGCCAAGCGCCGGCTCGGCCTGTCCGACGAGCGGGTCAGCCGGGTGCTGACCCGGATCGACCGGTTGCGGCGCCGCTCGAAGTGAGCCGGCCGGCGGGGTCCTGCTCGGAGTGCCGGACGCGACGCCGCCGCAGCCGTTCGGCGACGTACGCCGGGTAGCCGCCGCGCAGTCGCGCCCACACGTCGGACGCGAGAGCCCGGCGCACCTGCCGCTCGACCAGCACGTTGCTGACGGCCACGAGGACGGCCACCAGGAGCAGGGCCGCGACGGTGCGCGCCTGCCACCGCCAGTCGAGGGTGTGGTGGGCCACGAAGAAGAACACCGGGTAGTGCCACAGGTAGATCGCGAGCGACTCGCGCCCGAGGTACGTGAGCGGGCCGCGTCCCAGCACCATGGTCACGAGCCGGGGGATCGGTGCCAGTGAGCAGCCCAGCACGAAGACGGCCAGCGCCAGGTCCAGGGTCAGGCCGGTCCAGGAGAAGTAGGCGTCGTTGCTCACGTTGAAGTGCAGGAGGGGGAGCAGCGCGAGCAGGCTCACCGTCGCCATCGGCCGCGCGTAGCGGGCGAGCCCGGTGAGGTAGGGGAGCAGGGCGGCCGCGAAGGCGCCCGTCAGGGGCGCGTCCATCCGGACCGTGGTGCGCAGCAGCGACTGGTAGAGGAGCTCGGTGCCGGCCACGTCGGTGCGCCACCAGACGCACGCGGCGAGGGCGAGCCCGAGCGCCACGACGAGCCCGAGCGGGTGGCGGCGGAGGAGGTAGACCAGCGCCAGGATCAGCACGAACACCTGCAGGTCGACCGAGAGGTACCACAGGTGTCCCAGGTCCGAGCGGGCCGTGGCCGAGTGGGTCTGGAGGTACCAGTTCCACGTGTACGTGGCGACGTGCAGCACCGAGGACCTGGTGACCCGGTCGGGTGTCCGGTCGCTGAGGTCGAAGACCGACGCCGCCAGCACGACCGCGAGCAGGAAGTAGAGCTGTCCGCTGAGCCGGATGAAGCGGCGGGTGAACGCGACCCCCGGGCGCAGGCCCGAGGGCGACGAGGCGGTGCGGATCAGCGCGCGGGTGGCGACGAAGGCACCCACGACGAAGAAGATCGAGACACCGTAGTTGCCGCTGCGGAACAGCGCCGCGGTGAGCCGGTGCGAGACGATGCTCCCGGTCGGCCACAGCGCCCACCCGTGGGACAGCACGACGAGCACGATCGCGACGCCGCGGATCCCGTCGAAGACGGCGATCCGGCGCATGCCGGCGTCGGCGGGAGCGGGGCTCATGAGGTGAACTGTAGTTCGCCCGGCGCCGCCGGCGGGCCGGTTCCGGAGCGGTCCCGAGAGGCCCCGGAAACATGCCGGTAACGGGCCAGCCGAATGCGCATCACGCGTGTGACGTGACTGCTACTGTGCGGTCACTTACGTGCCTTGGGAGGGGTTTTCGTGCGCAGAAAAGTAGGGGCAGGGCTGGCCTTCGTGGGCGGCTTCCTGCTGGTTCTCGGCATCCTCGCTCAGATCTATGCACCGGGTCGGCTCATGAAGACCCCGTTGGACGTCGACAACACGACCCACCTGTCGGGCACCGCCCAGCTGTCCGACGGCGAGAAGCTGGTGTCCAGCCCGGTCAACGCGGTCAGCATCACCCACACCGACTCGGAGAAGTCCGATGACGACGTCGTGGTCTTCTCGAACTCCAGCTGCCTGGTGAAGGTCGAGGGCGACGAGGGCGACTGCGTGTCGTCCGACGACCCGGCGAACCGGCTGATCACGGCGGGCACGGACAACTTCGCCACCGACCGGGTGACCGCCCTCGCGGTCAACGACCCGAAGTACCTGCCGGCCGATGCCCAGCCGCACGAGGGACTGGTCAACAAGTGGCCCTTCGAGTCGGAGAAGAAGACCTACCCCTACTGGAGCGGTGACCTCGGCAAGGCGATCCCCGCGGTCTACAAGGGGACCGAGAACGTCGAGGGCCTGGAGTGCTACGTCTACGAGGCGACGATCACCGACGCCCCGATCGAGGTGGCCGACGGCGTCGAGGGCACGCTCGACAGCACGTCGAGGATCTACATCGAGCCGCTGACCGGCGCGATCCAGAACCAGGTCGAGCACATCCAGCAGTCGGTCGACGGCAAGCCGGTCGCCATCATCGACCTCGAGTTCACGCCCGACCAGCTCAAGGCCAGCAAGGACGACGTGGGCCCGCAGGTCACCCAGCTCAAGCTCCTGACGAAGACGGTGCCGCTCATCGGCTACCTGGTCGGGATCCCGCTGCTGCTGATCGGCCTGGCCCTGCTGTTCCTGGGCCGCAAGGACGACGGCAACCCGCCGGTCACGGTCGAGAAGAAGCCGGAGCCGGTCGGGACCAAGTAGCCCGGGTCGTCGAGAGTGCCGGCCGCGGTCCG